>JAYZFQ010000155.1:0-11694 GCA_036336695.1 Myxococcota bacterium | reverse complement strand
GGGAGGCCTCGCGGATTACATCGGACTCTTCTTCCACGGCTTCGCCCAGACACACATCGACGCGCTCTCCCACATCCCGACCGACGAAGGCCGCTTCTACAACGACCGACCCATGGGGGCCGCCGCCGGCCAGATCGCACTCCCCGAGAACATGGCATGCGGCATCGAGCACTGGCGCCAGGGCATCGTGTCACGGGGCGTGCTCTACGACATCCCCCGCCTGCGCGGCACCGAATTCGTGACCGAAGGCACCCCGGTTCACGGCTGGGAACTGGCCGACGCTGCGGCAGCCCAGGGCGTCGCGCCCCGGAGCGGGGACGTCGTCTGCATCCGCTCCGGACGCGACGAGTGGCTTGCCGCGCATCCCGACTGCCAGGCCTGGAGCGTGCCCGCCGGCGTGCATGCCTCGGTGTGCGAGTTCCTCCACGAGACCGAGGCGGCGGCACTTTGCTGGGACATGCTCGATGCACCCGAGGGCGACCAGGGACTGCCCAACCCGCTCCCGATCGACGCGCCGGTCCACGTGCACTGCATCGCCATCCCGTACATGGGGCTCCCGCTCATCGACAACGCCGACTTCCGGGAACTCGCCGCCACCTGCGCCGCGCTCGGGCGCTACGAGTTCCAGTTCGTCACGGCCCCGCTCATCATCGAGGGGGGCACCGGCTCACCGGTCAACCCGATCGCGGTCTTCTAGATTCAGCCCAACGCCACGCCATGGTACGCTCGGGCGGAATGATGCGAAGGCTCTACTCGGCCGTGTTCTGGGCGTTCCTCGCCACGAGCTCGATCGCACTCTTCCCCGTGGCATTGGTGATCTGGGCGCTGACCGCCCCCTTCGACCGACGCAAGCGCGTGCTGCATCTCTTCACCTGCTTCTGGGCTTCGCTCTACACGTGGCTCAACCCGGCGTGGCCCGTGCGTATCGAAGGCCGCTCCAAGCTCGACAGCCAGTCGGCGCGGGTGATGGTCGCCAACCATCTCTCCCTGCTCGACATCCTGGTGCTCTTCCGGCTCTTCTCCCACTTCAAGTGGGTTTCCAAGGCGGAAAACTTCCGGGTCCCCTTCATCGGGTGGAACATGAAGCTGAACGGCTACATCGAACTCAAGCGCGGAGAACGCGCCAGCGTCGTCCGGATGATGACGGCGTGTGAGGACACGTTGCGCGCCGGCAGTTCGATCATGATGTTCCCCGAAGGCACCCGGTCGCCCAGCGGTCGCATGCGGGCGTTCAAGACGGGAGCCTTCGAACTCGCCCTGCGCGCCGGGTGCGCGATCCAGCCGCTCGTGATCGAAGGAACGAGCGATGCGCTCCCCAAGCGGGGCTTCGTACTCCAGGGGCGCCACCCGATTCGAATCACGGTGCTCGACCCGATTCCCCCCGAGACCTTCGCGGACCTCTCGGCAGAGGAATTGACGGAACGGGTGCGCGCGCGGATCGCAGCACAGCTCGACGAGCAGAGCGCTGCCCCGGCGAGTGCATGAGGGGGGGGAGCGCATTCAGCCGGTGGCTCGGCACGTGCGCAGCCCTGTGCTGCGTGGCGCCCGCCTCAGCGGGCGAGCAGACCCCGGCCACCGGAGAGACCGAACCGGTCCCGACTGCTGCAGAAGCGGCAGACGAGCAGGCCGAGGTCCGGCGACTCATGAACTTCTGCTTCGCGCTGGCCCGGCAGATCCTCACCGAACACCCGGCCTTTCACCCCTTCGCCTTCGTGCTGGAGCAGAACGGGCAGATCGCCCAGGTGGCATTGTCCGAGGGCCAAGACCACGAGGGAGCCTTCCTCCTCGAGACGCTCGAAGACCTCCTCCGGGGGCGGGCTGCGGAAGGCCGGTACCGGGCCATCGGGATCGCTGCCGATGTCCATATCGCCCACGACGGCAAGGAAACGGATGCCATCCAGGTGGGCCTCGAACACGCCGGCGGGTATTGCGTCCACGTCTACCTCCCCTACGAGCGCTCGGAAGACGGGGAAGTAACCGTCGGAGAAGCGGTATCCGCGGCGCGGACCGGGACGGTCTTCGGTCCCTGCACGGAGACGGCAGGCGACTAGGGGCGCGTTCCGGGACACTGGCGCGGCTGCGGGAGATGACCTAGCGTGCCGGAAGCCGAGGAACGTCCCTGCCCGATCGTATTGCCTTCCAGTGTCTTTTCTATCTCATCGAATGAATCGGTTCAGAGTCAGTTTCGACGCCAGTGCGTGCGGGCAACGGGCCCGCATCGGACGCAAAGACTGGCGTGCCGCAGCCCCCTGGGGCAACGCGGCCCACGCCAACTTCCGGCCCGATTCGAGAAAAGACTCGAGGACCGATTGAGGATGGAATCGTGAAGAAGATCTATGTCGGCAACCTGCCCTGGAGCACTACGGACGCAGAGCTCAAGGACCTGTTTTCCCCCTACGGCACCGTGCATTCTGCGGTCGTGATCACCGACCGCGAAACCGGGCGTTCCCGGGGCTTCGGCTTCGTGGAAATGGACCAGGAAAACGCGGAGAACGCGATCCGCGAGGCCGACGGCAAAGACATGGGCGGTCGGGCCCTGCGCGTGAACGAGGCGCAGGAGCGCCAGCGCCGACCCCAGCGCGATCGCTGGTAGACCCTTCGACGAGCAGCGGGGGGGCGTGCCCGAAACCGGGAGACGCCCGCCCGCTGCCTCGCCTTTTCCCATGTTTCCACGCGACCCCAGGGCAACTCTCGCTCTCGTCATCATTGCCATGAGTCTGTTTTCCTGCGCCGGCAAGCGGCCCACCGACATCGGCCTACAGAACGGCCGGCTCGCGCCGTGTCCGTCCTCTCCGAACTGCGTCTCGAGCGAAAGCGACGACCGGATCCACGGCATCCCCGCCTTCGTGGTGTCCGCAGCGCCGGACCAGGCCTGGGCCGGCGCCCGGCAAGCCGTGCTGGACCTGCCACGGACCACGATCGTGGTGGACGAACCCGGCTACCTCCACGCCGAGTGCCAGAGCGCGCTGATGGGTTTCGTCGACGACCTGGAACTCCACGCCCGGCCCGACGCAGGGCGTATCGACGTGCGCTCGGCTTCCCGCCTTGGATACGGCGACCTGGGCGTCAACCGACGACGCGTCGAAACCCTGCGCGCCAACCTGCGCGCCCAGGGCCTCGTGGAATAGCGAACGGATCCGGCGCAAGGTGCCCAGGACGGGTAGACTCGCGCCATGCGCATCCAGATCACCTACTGCGGCGCTTGAAACTTCCTCCCCCAGGCCTCCAGTCTGGCGGCCCGTATCCTGGAGGAAGTCGGTGTCGAAGCCGAACTGATCCGTGGCGGCAACGGGATCTTCGACGTCGTCGTCGACGGACGCACGATCTTTTCGAAGGACGTCGTCGGGCGGTTCCCCAAGGACGACGAGATTCTTTCCGAACTGAAGGAATGAACCGGGCGGACGCGCATCCGGCCGGAAACCCCGGAGGCGAACCATGGCCGTGCGCGTATTCCTCGCCCTCCAGACCCTGATCTGGCTCCCCTACGGGATCGTGTGCTTTTTCGTGCCAGAGTTCCCGGCGAATTCCGCCGGGCTCTCGGCCACCAGCGCCACCGCCACGACCGAACTGCGCGCCATGTACGGCGGGCTTCAGCTCGGGATCGGCATCCTGACCGGCCTGGCCTTCGCCCGGCCTCCCCTGCGTCGGCCCGCACTGATCCTCCTGCTCATGGCAGGAACGGCTCTCGGCGTCGCGCGGCTTGTCGGCGCGGTGATCGACGGGGGGTTCTCGGCCTACACGAACGGCGCGATCGTCTTCGAACTGGCCACGGCGGGTTTCGCCGCGTGGCTACTTCGCCGGAAAGAGTCCCCGGCCTAGGGCAATTCCCCTGCGCCGACGCGACCTGCCATGGAACGCACCCCGGAACCGGAACTGATGGACGGGACGGCACAGGCCCAGGCCTACGCCGACGCCGACTTTTCGGAACCCCACGGGCAGCTGATCGATTGCCTCCGCGCGCACCTGCCGGACCTGCCCGACCACGGCACGGCCATCGACCTCGGCTGCGGCCCCGCCGACGTGACCGTGCGCTTCGCGCGGGCGTTCCCCGGCTGGAAGATCGACGGCATCGACGCAGCGGAGCCCATGCTGCGCCTGGGCCGCAACCGGGTGGATCGGGAAGGACTCCCCGACCGGGTTCGACTCGCGGTGTGCCGGTTGCCCCGCGATCCCACCCCCCACGAGACCTATGACTTGCTGCTCTCGAACAGCCTGCTGCACCACCTGCCGGAGCCGGACGTCCTGTGGCGTGCCGTCCGCACCCGAGCGGCGCCGGGCGCGCAGGTCTTCGTCATGGATCTCCACCGGCCCGAGACACCCGAGGCAGCGCGCGCGCTCGTCGACCGCCATGCCGCCGGCGAACCCGAGGTGCTGCAGCGGGATTTTCACGCATCGCTCCACGCGGCGTATACGCGAGACGAAGTCCGCGCACAGCTGGCGCGCAACGCACTCGACCACCTCGAAACCGCGTGCGTTTCGGACCGCCACTGGATCGCCTGGGGCGCCGCCCACCCGTGACGTTCCGACTGCGAACGGAGCGCACCCGGATCCGGCCCTGGGAACCGTCCGACCGGGCGTGCTTCGCGCGCCTGGCCACGGATCCGCGCGTGATGCGCCACATCACCGACGGGCGTGCCTGGACCGAGGAAGAGATCGATGAATTCCTCACGCGGCAAGCGCGCCACCTGGCTCAGCACGGCTTCTGCCTGGGCGCACTCAGCCTGGACGCCGTACCCGGCGTGGCCGGCCTGTGCGGAATGCAGCCCCTCGGAACCACGAACGACGTGGAAGTCGGCTGGTGGCTGGCGCCCGAGCACTGGGGGCAGGGCCTCGCGACGGAAGCTGCCCGGAGCGTGCTCGCCTTTGCCCGGGACCAGCAACGCTTGAGCCGTTTGCTCGCCATCGCCCGCTCGGAAAACCGCGCCTCCACGCGGATCATGGAAAAACTGGGCATGCAGTTCGCTGGAATCCACACGGGAGCCGAACTCGGCCTGCGGCAGCCGGACATCGAACTCGCCACCTACTCCCTCGAACTCCGACCTTCCGCTCACACCTGAGCCGTGCCCTACACTCGCGCCATGTCGGACTCCCCCGACGAAACACGCCTCCGGCGGCGCATGGAACAGGCCCTCGAGCGCAACGACCCGCTGGAGTTGGAGCGCCTGGTGGTCGAGATCGCCCTCGAGTCCGAGGATCGGGTCTGGAGCGAATGCACCTGCGCCCAGCTGGCGCGACACCGCAGCGCGGGCGTGCGCGGAGGCGCCCTGCTCGGGTTCGGTCACCTGGCCCGGCGTTTCGGCGCCCTGGACCGCCGGCGCGTCCACCGCCTGGTCGAGATCGGCCTCCATGCCCACAACGAACTGGTGCGCGACCAGGCCGCGTCCGCCGCCGACGATCTCGAGACCTTCCTGGCCTGGCGCTTCGAACGGCCCGCCTAGCGTCTCGCCTCAGCCACGAATCTCGGAAAACGCCCAGTCGAGCCACGGCAGGAGCGCTTCGATGTCCTCCCGCTCGACGGTGGCGCCCCCCCAGATCCGCAGCCCCGGAGGCGCATCGCGGTACCCCGCGATGTCGTGAGCCACGCCCTCGTCTTCGAGCCGTGCCGCCAGCGCGGCAATCGCCTGGCGCTGCGCCGCCTCGTCGAGACCCCGGAACCAGGGGTCGACGACCGCCAGGCAGATCGAGGTGCACGAGCGCGTCGCCGGCTCGCGTGCCAGGAAGTCGACCCAGGCAGAACGGTCGACCCACTCGGCCACCGCGGCGAGGTTCGCCTCGGACCGTTCGACGAGACCGGGCAGTCCCCCGCTGCGCTCGGCCCAGGCCAGGCCATCGAGCGCGTCTTCGACGCAGAGGAGCGAGGGCGTGTTGATCGTGGCGCCCTCGAAGAGTGCGGTATCGAGTTTGCCCGCCTTCGTCATCCGGAAGACCTTCGGCAGCGGCCACGCGGGCTTCGCGCTCTCGAGTCGCGCCACCGCACGGGGCGACAGCGCGAGCATGCCGTGCCCCGCTTCGCCGCCGAGGGCCTTCTGCCAGGACCAGGTCGCCACATCGAGCTTGTGCCAGGGAAGCTCCATGGCGAAAACGGCGGACGTCGCGTCGCAGAGAACCAGCCCCTCCCGCTGCGCGGAAATCCAGTCTCCATGGGGCACGCGCACACCGGACGTCGTGCCGTTCCACACGAAGACGACGTCGTGGGAAAAGTCCACCCGGTCGAGGTCCGGAAGCGCGCCGTAGGGCGCCTCGTGAACCGCCGGATCGAGCCCGAGATGGGCCGCAACATCCGCCACCCACGCCTGGCCGAAGCTCTCCCAAGCCAGCACGTCGACGGGACGGCTGCCCAGGAGATTCCACAGCGCCATTTCGAAGGCCCCCGTGTCGGACCCGGGCACCACCGCCAGCCGCCAGTCCTCGGGAAGGCCCAGCAACGCCCGGCTGCGGTCGATCACCGCGCGGATCCGGGCCTTGCCCGCCGGGGCGCGGTGACTGCGGCCGAGCACCGCCTCGGCCAAAACATCGGGGGTCCACCCCGGACGCTTGGCGCAGGGTCCCGACGAGAACTGCGGGCGGCCGGGTCGACGTTCGGGCTTCATGGCTCCTCCCCGGAGCGCCGCGAGGGGAATGGGGGATAGCACAAAGCCCCGGCATCGAGCGGCCCGGACCGGGGGGCCGGGCATCGCTCCGGACCCCAGCAGACGGCTATGTTCCCGCGCGTGCGGCGCCTCTCCATCCTGGCCTTGGGCTTGCTGCTCCTCGCAAGCTGCCAGTCGACCCGATCCTGGCAACAGGGCTGCCCGGGGATCTATTCCGGCGTGCGGTACTACGCGGATATCCGGGAGGAGGTGCCCTGGGACGGCCGCGTCTTCTACACGATCGATCTCCTGCCCACCTCGATCGTCGACACCCTGGCGCTTCCCGTGACCGCTTTCGCCAAGCCGAAATTACCGCCGGGCGGCTTCCCGATCGGCTGTCGTTGGGTGAAACCCAACGCGGCGCGGGATCGCGCGCAAGAGTCTACGGCGGTTCCGGAACGATCGTGACGAAGTGCCGCGTACTGGCCGCGGGAATCGGCAGCGCCGCCCTGTTGTTCTTCTGGATCGGCCTGGCCTCGGAAGGGCTGACGCGGGCACTCGCCTGGTGGGTCACACTCGCCTGCACGCTCTCGGCCGCCGCCTACCTGGCGAACTGGCCCGGCATCTATGGGAAGCGCGACGGCCGCCTCGTCGCCTGGCGCACCGCCGCCACCCTGCCTTTTGTCGCGGCCTACCGGGCGGCAGCCACGATCCGCCGACTGATTCGGACCCACGACAACTGGAACGAAGTGGCGCCGGGGCTTTTCGTCGGGGGTCGGGTATCGGCGGAAGAGTTGCCGCCCGGCACGCAACAGATCGTCGACCTGACGAGCGAGGTTCCCGCCCCGGCCGACCTGCGCGCACATCGCGGCTACCGCGGACATCCAGTGCTCGACGGCGGCTGGCCCTCCGACGAGGGCGCCTTCTGCACCCTGGCCCGGGAACTGGCGGCCGCTCGGGGCCCGCTCTACGTACATTGCATCTCGGGCCGTGGGCGTGCACCCACCGCAGCGGCCGCCGTGTTGTTGGCCCGGGGCACCGCCCGCGACGTACCGTCCGCGATCGAACTCGTGAAGCAGGGCCGGCCGGCGACCTCCCTGACCCGCACGGACGTCGCCTTCCTGGAACGCATCGCGCCGCGGCTCGCTTCCGACGGACACGGGCTCGAGCGCGCGCGGTAGACTCCGCCGATGCGCTTCGCGAACCCGACAGTGCTCTTCCTTGCCGGTTTCCTGCTGTCAGCTCCGACGGGCCACGCAGAAACCTCCGCCGCGAAGCCGGCTCCGACGGGCCACGCAGAAACCTCCGCCGCGAAGCGCGCGCCAACGGCCCCGGCAGAAATCTCCGCCGCAAAGCGGGCCCTCATCGAGGAACTCATCGTGCACTCGGCGGGGGCGGGCACCGTCGACGGGGTCGCCGAAATGGCCCTGGCCCAGATCGCGCCGATCTACGGCTCGCTGGTGAGCGAAGTCCTGGATTCCGAACCCGATCTGAACGCTTCGGACCGCGAGGTCCTGCTGGCGGGCATGGCGGATTTCGAAGCCTTCGCCGCGCTGTTCCTCGAACGGTTTGCGGGCCAGGTCGATGTCCGGGAAGTCTTCGCCGCCGTCTACGTGCCGCTCTACGACCGGTATTTCGAGGAAGACGAACTGCGGGAAATCGCGGCTTTCTACCGGTCGGAAGCGGGGCGCAAAGTGCTCGCCGTGATGCCCGCTCTCGGCGCCGAGGGGCTCCGGGGCGTGCTCCCGCGGCTCCAGCCCCAGATCCTGACGATCGTCGGGGAAGTGCTGGCCGAACGACGCAGCGCGATCCTTCCCTAGCCCACCGCGGCACCGGGTGCGGCGGGCGTCCATCTGGCGCATCCTACCGGGCCCGTCGAAGGGACGGGCAAGGAGGCCGCTGTGAGCGACGAAACGCGCGAACCCCCCCAGAGCCTGACCGAGATCGAGGTCGATACCGCGAACCTGTATCGCGAAGAAGTGATCACCGATCTCCGCGTGGCATCGATTCGCAAGCTCGTGCCGATCCGTCCCGACGGCTCGGACGACCCGGGACGCCCCACCCTGTTCTCGGGCTCGACCACGCTCATGTCCCAGGCCGGACCCGTCCCGGTGCAGTGCCCGCTCGAGGGCACGACCCTGGAGGAAGCGGCGGCCGAGTTTCCCGGCGCGATCCAGAAGGCAGTGGAACGCCTCGTCGACGAGGCCCGGGAGATCCAGCGCCGCGAGGCCTCGCGCATCGTGGTCCCGAGCGACATGCCCGTGGGCGGCCTGAAGGGCCCCAGCGGGGGCGGAGCCGGGGGCGGCAGCGGGATCATCAGCTGATCGCGCCCCTGGCAAGGCTCCCTAGGCGCCGCTTTTTCCCCGAGCATCCAGCGCTTCCCGCACCTGCGTGTGCTCTTTCTCGTCGAGCTTGAAGCGCAGCAGGAACAGGAAGCCCAGGGTGTAACACACACCGGGCAGGAACCCGACGACGGCGCGCATCCCCTCCAAGGTCTCGGGGCTCTGCTCGGCGTTCGGCACGAAACCGAGTCCGGTCAACACGTACCCCACGGACATCGCCGACAAGCCGTAGGCCGTCTTCCGCATGAAATTCCAGACCGCGAAGTAGGCCCCCTCCTTGCGCTGCCCAGTGTGCAACTCGTCCCAGTCGATGATGTCGGCCTGGATCGAGGGGCCGACCACCTGCCCGCACCCGCCACCGATCCCCACGATGATCACGATCGCGTACAGGAGCCACAAGCGTTCGGCGTTCGCGAAGAACATCAAGGAAAACCCCACGGCGAGCGTGGCCGTCGCCAGGAGCCACAGGCGGCGCTTCCCGACGCTGCGCGAAAGCCGGATCCAGAGCGGGATGAACAGCAACGCGGGCACCATGTAGGCAAACAGGAAGATCGGTGTCATCGCCTCGGAGCCGTAGACGTACTTCATCAGGAAAGGCGCCATGACGCCCAGCATGGCCGTGCCGAAGTTTTCGACGAAGAAGACGAACAACAGCGGCACGGCGTGGGGGTTGGCCATGACGTCTCGGAAGGCGCGCAACAGGTTGGGCGCGCCCCGTCCCTGGTACTCCTTGCGCTCGCGCAGGCGCGCGACGGCCAGCCCGATCAGGAAAACGCACGCCACGGTCACGACGACAGAGAGCACGGTGCCCGCTGCGCGCTTGTCGTCCGTAGTGGCGAGATAGGCCACCCCCCCGATCGCCGCGAGCGACCCCGTGCCCGCCACCAGTTGCTTCACACCGAAGACGCGGGTCCGGTCGTGGTGATCGCTGGTCATCTCGGCGCCCAGCGATTCGTGGGGAATCGTGAACATCGTGGTGCCCGTGTAGAAAAGGAAAATGCCCACCCCGACCCAGGCCGTGAGCGCCGTGCCCTCGAGAGAGGCGGGGGGACTCCAGGCCATGGTGAAGCCCAGGGCGAGGACGGGAATCGAGGCCAGCAACCAGGAACGGCGGCGGCCCAGGCGAGAGCGGGTCCGGTCGGAGAGGTAGCCGGCGACGGGGTCGGAGACCGCGTCCCACAGGCGCGACGCACCGAAGATCGTGCTGATCACCACCGGTGCGATGAGCAGGGTGTCGACTGCAAAGTTGACGAGGAAGACCGACTGGAGCATGAAGCCGAACCAGACGGGCATGGCGGGCGCGCCGTACAGCAGGAGTGTGCGCAGGGGGACGCGCCCGGAGGGGCCGGCGGAGGCAGCCACGTTCAGCCCTCCAGCCGGTACGCTTCGATCACGTTGCGGCCGAGAAAGCCCGCACGCGCCGATTCCGGCAGCTGCGCGACGAGCCGCTCGACTTCGGGAATGTAATCGGGCGGGTGGTCGGGGTGGGGAAAGTCCGAGGCCCAGCAGAAGCGGTCTTCTCCGACGGTGGGAATCACCGCCGCGAGAGATTTCTCGTCGGGATCTCCCGAAATCCAGCACTGGGTCTTGAAGTAGTGGCTCGGCAGTTCGGGGAGCAGCTCGCGCACCGGCCCGCCCTGGACCGTGCCGTACATGGTGTCCATCCGGTCGAGCCAGTAGCCGATCCACCCGGCGCCGGATTCGAGCACAACGACGCGCAGCGCCGGGAACCGGGCAAACACGCCGTGCTGAAACAGGGACGTGAAGGCGTGGCGCACGGCGTCGCCGGCCGTCACGTTGAGAAAGAAACCGTACCTGGCATCGCTGTAGGCCCCGAACCGGCCCGGGGCACACCACTTGGGTTCGAACACGGGGTGAATGCCGAGGGGAAGCCCCAGTTCCTCGCAAGCGCGGAAGATGCGGTCGTGGGCGGGATCGCCGAGGGGAAGACGCCCGGTGGTGAAGGGCGGGACCCAGACCCCCTTCACGCCGTCAGCGGCGGCGCGGCGCAGCTCCCGTTCCGCCGCCTCCACGTCGCCGAGCGAAAGCTGGGCGATCGGGACGAGCCGCCCGCCGGAGTCCGAGCAGAAATCCACGATCCAGCGGTTGTAGGCCGTCAGGTTCGGCTGGATCACTGCCTCGTCCTCGACCTCGGCGACCCACAGGACACCGAGGCTTGGATACAGGAGGGCCCGCTCGATGTTTTCCATATCGAGCCGCTCGAGGCGCTCCTTCGGATCCATCGCACCGAGGGGCATGAGGTCGACGTACACCGAACCGGTCTTCGGCTCGCGCTCGTAGATGATGTCGGCCAGGCGGTCCATCAAGGCCACCCCGGCGGGGTAGCCGTTCCGAATCACCCTCGACATCCGGCCGCCGCCGAGATCCAGGTACTGGAGGTTCCGGTCGTCGGTGCGCACCGCCATCGCGATATCCCGGTGAGCGGGATCGATGTAACGCTCCCACATGTCCGGGGGCTCGACGACGTGCCCGTCGGCGTCGACACCCCCCGCGTGCGCCAGGCGCGGCAGGGCTTTCATATGCCGCCCGCGTGCGCGCTGCCCCGCACCAGGATGTAGGGGCGCGACCCGCCGGGAAGCGGCGCCTGGCCCTCGATGAAACGACACGCGGCGCTCGCGTAATGGCAGGAAATGGCGCGACGAAACCGCGCCGTGCGGTTGCGCCCGGAGCCGTGAAGGAGCGCCGGGTGGAAGAAGACCGTGTCGCCGGGCTGCATCTCCAGGTGCATCCGCTCGGTGTCGGCGTCCGCCCCCTTCGCGCCG
>JAYZFQ010000154.1:0-23420 GCA_036336695.1 Myxococcota bacterium | reverse complement strand
GCGTGCGCGGGAGCTGGATTCAGAAAGAGCACGAGGCCGATCGCAACTTCCACGGCTCGTGGGAAAAGGGCACCTTCTTCTTCCTTCAGAACATCCCGCTCACCTTCGTCACCGGCGGCCGAGGCCTGGTCGACAACCTCGGGGCCAGCGCCGGGCACACCCACATGAAGAAGCTGTCGGACCTGCCGCCGGACCAGCGCGAGAAGGAACCCTTCGAATTCGACGGAAAGCTGACTTTTTCGAAGGAGCACCTGGTGGGGTACAGCGGAACCGCCCACGAGGCGGATCAGCCCTCACACCTGGTCGTGGCCGATACCGACCTGTGCAGCACGACCTGTGCCGAGGAGTACGGCAACCCGTGCGAGAACTTCTGCCCAGCGGCCGTGTACGAAATGGTCGACGACACCGAGAATCCGGGCCGCAAGAAGCTGTTCATCCACCACGAGAACTGCGTCCACTGCAAGACCTGCGATATCGCAGACCCCTACCAGGTCATCACCTGGACGCCGCCCGAGGGCGGCGAGGGACCCGACTACACCCAGATGTAGCGGGCCGAAGGCTCAGCGCTTCGCCGCTGCTGCGGCGGCGACCAGAACGGCGAGATCTTCATCACTCCCGGCGACGAGCAGGGTGTCGGCCGGCTCCCGAATGTCCTCGGGAAACGGGCTGCCGTCTGCCGCGCAGACCCGGGCGCCGGCCTCACGCGCGATGAGCGCGCCGATGCGGCCCCGGATACTCACGCTTCCGCCCCGCACGAAGCGAAGGCCCGCGCGAACACCGGGGATCAGGGGCGCGACGGAAAGGGCCCCGCCGCTGCCCGGCGCGACCTCGAAACCCGCAGCCAACAGTTCCCCGACCGCCGGCGCGGGCAAGTCGTGCGAGATCAGCACCCGGCGACCCTCGCAGGCGCACCGAACCGCTTCAGGGGTCGAAGCCGGTCCCGCCGCGCGGGCTCCCGAACCGCGCACCGCGTCCAGAAAGAGCCCCTCCCGCGGCAGGGCCACCAGGGCGCCGCGGTACACGTCGTCCAGGGCGAGGCCCGCCATGATCCCGTAGGGACCGAGACCCTCGAGGTAGAAGCGAAGCGTGCCGTCGATGGGATCCACCACCACGACCGCCCGTCCCTCTCTCGCGAAGCGCGCCGCAGTGGGCGTGTCTTCCTCCGCTTCCAGGGCGACCTCGGGGAATTCGGCGTGGAGCGCCACCAGCAGTGTCTCCTGGACCGCCATGTCCGCCGCCGTGAGCGCGGCCTTGACCGGAGAGACCTCGCCGGCCTTCGGCCGATTCGCCACGCGGCCTTCGAGATCGCGCGCGATCCCCGCTGCGCTGTGCAGCGAAGGCGCAAGACAGGCCACGAAGTCCCCGGGATTCGGTTGGTCGTTCACGCTGGTTCTCGATTTGCTGAGCACTCAGTAGCGCCTGCTGGCGGGCGGGCAAGGCCCGGCGCTTCAGTTGGGATTTCCAGGCTCCGAACAGAAGGAAGCGAAACCAGTCTCGCGCATGGGGACAAGATGTACCGCCTCATTCCGATCTTCCTCGCCTTGGCAACGGCCGCTGCTGCGGGTTCCCCGGCAGCCATTCCGGATTCGGGACGTCATCGGGCCGCCTCTTCCTTCCAGGAGTTCGCAGTCGGGTGGATGGAAAAATCCCGCAAGCTCGAGCAGACCCGTCGCGGCAAGCCGGCCGTGGTCGTCGGCGCCTCGGAGCCGGTTGTGACCTACCGCAGCTTCGGAGACGATTTCAGCATCGAACTCCAGCCCACGGGCAGGCCTGGGGCGCCCTACCTCGGCCTGCTCCGATACACGGAACACGTCTACCGCTGCGGCGGTGTCGCGACTTCCGAATGCAGCATCGCCGCGACGGTTCCGGTCACCGAGATCTTCCGGTTCCAGTACGGCCGCTGGAACTACTAGGCAGCGGGCGTCAGTCGCCACCGACCAGGAGCCAGAACGCAGGAGCGCGGAGTGTTCCGAGCGCCGTGCGCCGGAACCCTCCGCGCTCCCCGGCGCCCCTTACCCCCCGATCAGGAGCGCCGTCGGTCTGCGTGCGGCTCAGCTACAGCCGCTCGTGCTCCCGCAGTTCGGACACTTGTAACAAGCGCCGTTGCGGATCATGATCGAACCGCAGTCGCTGCAACTGGGCGCATCCGCCTGGTTGATCATCGCGTAGGAACTGATCGGTTCTCCGGCCCCCCCGGCAACAGCCATCAGCTCCGGACCTTCCTGGGGTTCGCCTTCCAGCCCCGCCGATTCCGCGTTGGTTTCCTGCTCGTCCGCCACGACGGGCTCGCCCTGGAGGAAGCGGTTGCCGAGGAAACGGAACACGTAGTCCATCACGGACTTGGCGATCGGGATCTCGCGGTTGTTGGTAAAACCAGCCGGCTCGAACCGTGTGTGGCTGAACTTGTCCACCAGCGCCTTGAGCGGTACGCCGTACTGAAGCGCGATCGACGTCATGGTGGCAATCGTGTCCATGAGCCCCGAGACGGTGCTCCCCTCCTTCGCCATGCGCAGGAAGATCTCGCCGGGCTGCCCATCGTCGTACAAGCCGACCGTCAGGTAGCCCTCGTGCCCCGCAATCGAGAACTTGTGGGTCACGGCACTGCGCTCGTCCGGTAGCTTGAGACGGACGGGACGCTGGGTCTCCTTCTCCGCCTTCTTCTCTTCCTTCTTGCCCGCGTTCAGCGGCTGGGTGCGCTTGCTGCCATCCCGGTACACAGCGAGCGCCTTCAGGCCGAGCTTCCAGCCCTCGATATACGCCTGGGAGATATCTTCTACCGTCGCGTCCTCGGGCAGGTTGACGGTCTTGCTGATGGCTCCCGAAAGGAACGGCTGCACCGCACCCATCATCCGCACATGACCCATCCAGTCGATGCTGCGGGCTCCGTTGACGGAGCGGAACGCACAGTCGAACACCGAGAGGTGCTCTTCGCGCAAACCCGGCGCTCCTTCGATCGTCTCCTGCTCGTCCACGTGAGCGACGATCTTCTCCACTTCGTCGCTTTCGTAGCCGAGGCGACTCAGCGCCATCGGGACCGTGTTGTTCACGATCTTCAGCATTCCGCCCCCGACCAGCTTCTTGTACTTCACGAGAGCGATGTCTGGCTCCACACCGGTCGTATCGCAATCCATCATGAACGCGATCGTACCGGTGGGCGCGAGCACCGTAACCTGCGCGTTCTTGAAGCCGTGCCGCCGGCCCGCGACGAGGGCCGCCCCCCAACTTTCTCGGGCTGCCTCGAGCAGATCGACCTGGACACCCGCGCTGGGGATCGCATCGGCCGCAGCCTTGTGCATTCCCACGACTTCCAGGAACGGCTTGCGGTTCATCCGGTAGCGTGAGAACGGACCCATCGCCTCCGCGATCTCCGCCGAGGTGAGGTAGGCCTGGCCACACATGAGCGCGGTGAGCGATGCCGCCACGTTGCGCCCGATGTCGCTGTCATAGGGAAGGCCCGACGCCATCAGCAATGCACCGAGGTTCGCGTATCCCAGACCGAGCGGACGGAACAGGTGGCTGTTGCGCTCGATCGCAGGGGTCGGGTACGCGGCGTGGTCGACCATGATCTCCTGGCCGAGGATCGTGATCGCCACCGCGCGGCGGTAAGACTCCACGTCGAACTCGCCATCCTCCTGGACGAACTGCATCAGGTTCAGGCTTGCCAGGTTGCACGCCGTGTCGTCGAGGAACATGTACTCGGAGCAGGGGTTGCTCGCGTTGATGCGCCCCGACGCCTTCACTGGATTCCAGCGATTGATGTTGGTGTCGTACTGGATCCCGGGATCTCCACAGACATGGGTCGCCTCGGCCATGGCGTGGAGGATCTCCCGGGCCTTGTACGTGCCGCACGCACTGCGCGTCAGCAACTCGTGCGTCTGCCAGTCCCCGTCCGAGAGAACGCCGTGCATGAACGCGTCCGTGACCCGGACAGAGTGGTTTGCGTTCTGGAAGAAGACCGAGTCGTACGCGCCCCCGGGACTGTTGAAACCGCCCGCGTAGCCCGGGTCGATCAGCGCCCAGGCCTTTCTCTCCTCGGCGGCCTTGCACTGGATGAACTCCATGACATCGGGGTGGTCGACGTCCAGGATCACCATCTTCGCCGCGCGGCGTGTCTTGCCGCCGCTCTTGATGACTCCCGCGAACGCGTCAAAGCCCTTCATGAAGGAAACCGGACCCGAAGCGACACCACCGCCCGCGAGCTTCTCCTTGGATGACCGGATCCTGGAGAGATTCGAGCCGGCGCCCGAGCCCCCCTTGAACAGCATCGCCTCGGTCTTTGCGAGATCCATGATCGATGTCATGGTGTCGTCGACGGAATTGATGAAGCAGGCACTCGCCTGCTGGGGCGTGTCCTTGACGCCGAGGTTGAACCACACGGGGCTGTTGAACGCCATCCGCTGCGTCACGAGGATGTACTTGAGCTCGTCGCGGAAGGCATCGCGATCGTCTTCCGTCCGGAAGTAGCCGGACTCCTCCCCCCACTCCACGAGGCGATCGACCACGCGTCCGATCAACTGCTTGACACTGCGCTCGCGGTCGGGTGTCCCCACGTGTCCGCGGAAATACTTCGAGACGACGACGTTGGTGGCGAGCTGGGACCATGTCTCCGGCACCTCGACGTCCGTCTGCTCGAAGACGACCTCGCCGCGCTCATCCGTGATCTTCGCGCTGCGCAACTGCCAGGCGACGGCATCGAACGGATCCTCTCCCGGGCGGGTGAAGTGCCGCGGAATCGAGAGCCCCTTGGGCTTCCGTCTCTCGCGACGGCGGCCTCCGACCGGCGCGATCTTCGCGCTCTCGCTCACGCTCTCCGTTCCCTGCGATCCCGTAACCGGCGTGCCGTCCACCTTTTCCCCCTGGCTTGGAGCCGCTTCCGGCCTCCGTCTAGATCCAACCCTGCACTCATTTTCCCATCCTCGCGTGCCGGCAAGCCACAGAAGCCCAGGCATCTCCTCGAAAAGGCGAGCTTCCTAGTGAATCCCCCGAGCGGGCGCGATCCGATGAGACGAAACGCCCGGCCACCGTCTGGCTTTCGCCGTCCCGAGCAGCCGGGCAAAGAAACCCCGGAGACGAGAGAGGCCTCGGTACGTCCGAGGCCCCCGAGCGAGGTTCAGGTCCTCCATCCCGTTCCAAGCTCGCTTCCCTCTGCCGACCGCCTGTTTCAAAGAAACCCCCCAGGCCGCCAGAGGGACATGTCTCATCCCCAGTCGGGCTTCTTACCGCTGGACGTGTGGGGTGTCAACTCGAAACCCACAAAATGTCGCGGTTCTTCGCCCATGAGTCCACAACCCCTTGCGGCTACTGGCGATTCCTGGGTGCCAGCGAAGCCCGGGAAGCGCCCCGGGGACCGGCCGCAGCCGCCCTTCGGAGCGCTAACTACCCGGAAACCGGGGCACTACGCCTTGCCCGGCGCCGCAGCGTCCGGCAGGCCCGTGATCCGAATGCCGAGACCCTCGGAAACCTTGTAGCGGGCGTTGAGGCCGATGAGCAGCGCGGTGATTTCTTCCACGATTCGCGCATTCGAGAGGGGGCCGGCATTGACGGCCCGCAGGCCGGGAACCAGCTCGCAGAGGCCCATGACGCGTTCCCGGGGCGCCTTGGCTCCCGAGACGAGGACATCGCACGCCACCTCTTCGGCCAGGTGCTGGAGACGGTGCGCGGAGACATTCTGAAAGGCCGAGACGACGTGTACCCCGGCCGGCACCAACGCCTGGACGAGTTCCGCGCAAGACCCCTGCCAGATCCCGACCGTGCGCACCGCGCCATCCCCGATCGCGGTGGCCAACGGCACTCCCATCGAGACCACCACCTGGCCCTCCACGAGTCGATCCCGAACGCCCTTGACCGTGCCGGCGAAATGCTCGAACGGAACCGAGAGAATCACGATAGGGGCCGCAGCCGTCGCGTCTTCGTTCCCCAGGCCCACCACGTCGGCTCCCGAAACCGTCTCGCGCACCTTGGCGGCGGCCTCCTCGGCACGCTCGAGCTTGCGGGACCCGATGACGACGGGACGCCCCGCGCGCGCGAAACGCAGGGCCAGGCCCAGGCCCTGGTCCCCGGTTCCGCCCAGAATTGCGATGGCTTCCTCACGCATGGCGTCCTCCGGAAAAGCGTGCAGACTAGCCCAGTGGAAGAGAATCCGGTCGACGACAAAGCCCATCTCCCGACGGGAATCCGCCAAGCCGGGCCGCGGACACTGGAGATCACCTGGGGAGACGGCCGAGAAAGCCAGTACGCCGTTCGCACCTTGCGGCTCGCTTGCGCGTGCGCAACCTGCGTCGACGAATGGACCGGGGCGGCGCGCCTCGACCCGGCCAGTGTGCCGGAAGACGTGCATCCCCTGCGGATCGAACCCGTCGGGCGCTACGCGATCCAGATCTACTGGAGCGACGGTCACGACACCGGGATCTACCCCTTTCGGCGCCTGCGCGCGCTGGACGCCGGGGAACGCGACCCGACGCCCCCCAAGACGTAGGCGGACGCGGCCATGGCCGCGGGGAGACGGCACTCCTACCCTCCGCAGCCATGGGGCTGGATTTCGACGCGATTCGCGCCGCCGCAGAGGCCGCCGCCGATGCGGCACGCGGCGAAACCCTGTCCCGCTTCCGGCGGGTCGGCGTCGAGACCAAGGCAGACGGCTCTCCGGTCACGGAAGCCGACAAGGCCGCCGAGCGCCGGATCCGGGCGACCCTCGAGGCCGCCTTTCCAGAATTTGCAATCCGGGGCGAGGAATACGGCGGCGACGACGCGAGAGACCGACCCCAGTGGCTCGTCGATCCCATCGACGGAACGATCGGCTTCTCCCGAGGCATCCCCCTGTTCACCACCCTGATCTCCCTGCTGGACGAGGGGAAACCGGTGTTCGGGCTGATCGACTGCCCGGCCCTCGATGAACGCTACGTGGGCTGGGTGGGGGGCGGTTGCCTCCGGAACGGCGAGCCGACCCGGGTTTCCGACGAGTCGGACCCGGCCCAGGCCATCGTCTCCCACGGCGACCCGTTCTGCTTCGAACTCTGGGGGGCCCAACCGGTCTTCGAGCGCATGGCCCGGGAATGCGCCCTGCTGCGCGGCTACACCGACGCCTTCGGCCACACCCAGGTGCTCGGCGGCGGTGTCGCGGCGATGGCCGACCTGTACTGCAACGCCTGGGACCTGGCCCCGATCCAGGTTCTCGCGCCAGAGGCGGGCGGACGCTGCGCGATGCTGCCCGAGCGCGACGGAAAGCTCGGTGTCGTGTTCGGCAACCCCGCACTGGTCGAAACCCTGCTCGGGTGGTTCGACGCGGCGTAACGCGTCGCCCCGAGCGGCTCCGCGCGCCGACTATTCCCGAACGACCAGGAGCCGGGCGCTCCGGTGGGGCGGGTGGAGTTGGCAGTAGACCTCGTAGATGCCGGGCTCCAGCGCGGGAAGTTCGATCCGGTACTCCTCCCGCACGGGCACCACGGCGTGGATCTGGGCGGCGTCGATCGAGAAGCCGTGAGGCGTATCCGTCGTGTTGAAGATCGAGAGCGCCTGGGGCTTGCCCGCCGCGACCGCAATCGTCGATGGAATGAAGACGTTCTTCCCCTGCACGTTCGTGGTAACGATCTCGACCGCGCGCGGCTTGCCGTCCGCCTCGGGGCTCCCGCCCTCGTGGTGGGCGGCCAGCGCGGGGATCACGAAGAGCACCAGGGCCAGGGCCGCGGTGGTGTAGGTACTTCGTGTCATGGAATGCCTCCTGCCGTCGTCGGACGTCACGCTATCCTACGCCACCCTCTCGAAGAAGGACCCCCCAATGCCCCACCTCCCGACCACGACCGACGCCCAGCCGTTGCTCGAGTGCGCCGAAGCCCTCGTCGCGGCGTCCGTCGCGCGGGCCACCGAGATCACCGAGGGGGGCCGCACCATCGACGATCACCAGGTGCTCTCCGAAAGGGTCGTGTATGCCGCCACCCAGGCCCGCGCGGCCCGGGAACTGCTCGACTTCGCGGAAGCGGCCCGGAGCGAGGGACGCAGCAACGACCTACTGGAAGGCCTGGCAGCAGCCGGCACCGCCGAGCAGATCCGCAGCCTCCTCGAACGCCTGGGTCCGGCGACCGAGGACCTCGGACTCGACGAGGCTGCCGTCGACACGTGTTTCGGTGCGGAGGCGCGGGCGAGCCTTCGGCGCGTGGGCCACGAATCGGTACTCCGAGAACTCGGCCAGCGCTTCTGCGCGGAGCGCGGGCGCCCGATGCTGCCCCTCGACGAACTGCTCGAGCAGGTGCGAGAGGCCGTCCGCGATTTCGCCGAGAACGAAGTCGCGCCCCACGCCGAGCGAATTCACCGGGGCGACGAGTTGGTGCCCGAGGAATTCATCTCGAAGATGGCGGAGCTGAACTTCTTCGGCCTTTCCATCCCGGAAGAGTACGGCGGCTCAGAGATGGGCAACCTCGCGATGATCCTCACCACCGAGGAACTCTCCCGCGCGTCTCTCGCGGCGGCCGGTTCTCTCATCACCCGCCCGGAAATCCTCACCAAGGCGCTGCTCCAGGGCGGAAGCGACGCGCAGAAGCGCGCGTGGCTGCCCCGCATCGCCGCCGGTGAGGTGATGGTCGGGATTTCCGTCACCGAGCCGGACATCGGGAGCGACGTGGCGGGCGTGAAGTGCCGCGCCGAGAAGCGCGAGGTGGATGGTGAGGACGTGTGGGTCATCAACGGTCCCAAGGCCTGGTGCACCTTCGCGGGTCGCGCGGACGTTCTCGCCGTGCTCTGCCGCACGGACCCGGACCTCGGACTCGGCGCGAAGGGGCTTTCGCTCTTCGTCGTGCCCAAGGACTCCTTCGACGGGCACGACTTCGAAATGAAACAGGCCGGCGGCGGCCGCCTGGTGGGCAAGGCGGACGCGACCCCCGGCTACCGGGGCATGCACTCGTTCACGCTCAACTTCGAGGACTACGCGGTTCCCGCCGACAACCTCGTCGGGGAAGCCGCGGGGTTGGGCCGCGGGTTCTACCTGCAAATGGCCGGCTTCGCCGCGGGTCGCCTCCAGACCGGCGGCCGCGCCTGCGGCCTGGCCCAGGCCGCCCTGGAAAAGACCGCGGAGTACGTCGTCGACCGCAAGCAGTTCGGCCAGGCCCTCTCCGAGTACCAGTTGACCCAGTACACCGTCGGTCGCATGGCGGCGCTCCTCGCCGCTTCCCGCGCCATTACCTACGCGGCGGCGAACGCCTTCGACGAGGACGAGCGCAAAGCGGCCCCCCTCGCCGCCCAGGCCAAACTCCTTTCCTGCGACATGGCGGTCGAGACCACCCAGATGGGCCAGTTGATGCACGGGGGCTGGGGCTACGCCGAGGAATACCCGATCAGCCGCTACGTGGTGGACGCCCAGGTCCTGCCGATCTTCGAGGGCGTAAAGCCCGTCCTGGAGCTGAAGGTGGTCGCCCGGGCGCTGTTCAGCGGTTGAGCGGGCCACCCTCGCGCTCGGCAGCCGCCTTTTCCTCGCGGCGCTCGCGAAGACCCGTTCGCGTGAACCAGATCGCCGCAGCCAGCGCGACGAAGAAGCCGTACCGGTTGAACGCCAGGTGCTCCTCCATCGGAACGATCCAGGCGTCGTAGGCGAACCAGAGCGTGAATGCCCACAGAACCACGGGGAGGAACAGCGGATTGTCGAAGGGCGTCTTCGGCGGCCGTTCCTCTTCCGGCCCAGGACCCTGATTTTCACCGTCGGACATGCCCTGACAGTAGCTACGTCGATTGTCCCGATCCACCGGTATACAGGTCGGACGCCCGGTAGAACTCGACGAGTTCGCGCACGAATACCTGCACCACGGCGGCTACGGGAACGGCCACGAGGAGCCCCAGAAAGCCGAGCAGGTTGCCGCCGATGAGAAGCGCGACGATCACCGTCATGGGGTGGAGTCCGACGCTGCTCCCAACGATGCGTGGCGTCAGCACGAAGCCTTCCAGGTTCTGAACCACCGCGTACCAACCCACGACGCCCGCGAGCCGCAGACCGACGCCGTGCTCGAAAACGCAGAGCGCGGCCGCAAGTGTCAGCGCAAGCGCACTCCCGACATAGGGGATGAAGGCGACTGCACCCGATACGAGTCCGATCAGCATCGCCAGGGGCACGTCGAGGACCGCAAAACCGACGGCGTAGAGCACGCCCAGAATCACGCACACGGTGAGTTGCCCGCGCACGAAGCCCGCGAGCAGCCGGTCGATCTTGTGCCAGCGCGAGACGACGCCCTGCCGGTAACGCGGCGGGATGAGGGAAACGAAGCCCGCCTTCACCGCGGTGAACTCCGCGAGCATGTAGTACGAGATGACCGGAATCACGAAGAGCCCGACGACCGTTCCCAGGGTGCCGGAAACCGTTCCCAACAACTGCTGCGTCCAACCGCCGATGCGCTCGACGCCGATGCTCTCCCGAACCTGGTGAAACGCAGCCGTCCAGGAGGTCGGTACGTCTACGCCGAGCGCGTCCAGGCGCGGGATCGACCAGCGGAGTGCCGCATCCAGGTAGGCCGGCAGATTCTTCGCCAGTTCCGCGATCTGGCCGACGAGAGCCGGGAGCAGGACGAAGAGAACGACGCTGAGGAGTCCAATGGCAAGCAGCATCAACGCGAGGACACCGAACCGGCGCCAGACCCCGTGACGCTCGAGCCATCGGACGACCGGGTCGAGGAAGTAGGCGATGCCGAGGGAGACGACGAGGGGTATGAGCGCACCTTGCAGCACGAAGAGAAGGCCGAAGAGCACGGCGAGGGCAGACGCCACCACGATCCCGATCCGGATGGACCGGTCGATGAACGCCCGGTCGTCGCTAGGCCGGGTGGGCGGGCCTGCACTCATGCGGAGTAGAAGCGACGCAAGACGTCGACCATCGGCGCCACGTCAGCCGTACCGGCCATCTCGCGGCAAGAATGCATCGAGAGCATGGGGTTCCCGACATCGACCGTCGGGATGCCCACGCGCGCAGCGGTGATCGGTCCGATCGTCGAGCCGCACGGCAGGTCGTTGCGGGACACGAAGTGCTGGGGCACGACGTTTGCCTGACCACAGAGCTGTTCGAAAAGACCACGCGTGTGCGCGTCACTCGCATAGGACTGGTTGGCGTTGGTCTTGATCACCGGCCCCCGCCCGATCACCGGCCGGTGCTCCGGCTCGTGACGCTCGGCGTAATTCGGATGGACGGCATGCGCCATGTCCGCCGACACGAGCACCGATCGGGCCAGGGCTCGCGGAAGCCCCTGGGGCGCGCCACCCTTCACGGCGGCGACCACGCGCTCCAGCGCGTGTGCCAACAAGGGACCAGCGGCGCCCTGGGCAGAACCACTCCCGACTTCTTCGTGGTCGTAGAGCACGAGCAGACGTGTGAACGGCGCCCCGCCGTTCGCGGAGAGCAATGCGGCAAGCCCCGCATGGCATGAAGCCAGGTTGTCGAGCCGCGACGCAGCAACGAACTCCCCGCGCGCGCCGATCACCGCAGCGGGCTGTACGTCGTAGGCCATGAGGTCGTAGGCCAGAAGATCCTCCACCGAGATCTCGGCCACGCCCTGCGCCCGCAGTTCCGCCACGACCAGGTCGCCGAGCGGCGGTGCATCCTCGAGACCACTCACGGGCACCAGGTGCTTCTGCGCATCGAGAAGCAGTCCCTTCTTCGAGACGTCGCGGTTCAGGTGGATGCTCAGGTTCGGCACCCGCAACAGGGGCCTGCCGAAATCGAGCAGGACACTGCGGCTCGTGCCATCCGCCGAGGTCCGAAAGGTGACGCGCCCGGCCAGAGAGAGGTCGCGGTCGAGCCAGGTGTGAAGCAGGACCCCCCCGTAGCATTCGACCCCGAGTTGCCGATAGCCGAGGGGGGACAAGTCGGGGCGCGGCTTCACGCGGAGGTTCGGAGAATCCGTGTGCGCCCCCACGATGCGGAAGCCGGCTTCCGCGGGCGACTCGCCTCCCACTTCGAAGGCCACCAGGCTGCCGTCGCCCCGAATGCAGTAGCGCCGGTCCCCCGGCGACAAGTCCCAGACCTCTGCTTCGGGAACCTCACGATATCCGGCCGCAGCGAGTTGCCGAACGCTTTCGGCCACCGCGTGGTAGGGCGTCGGGGAGCGGTCGATGAAGGCGAGTAGTTCCGCGACCGCGTCCGCCATGGCGGCGAAACCATAGCAGTGGTGCCGCCTCCCGGACCGTGGTTGAATACCCGGAAAGCGATCCCGGCGGGAAACGTCGGCACCCGCGGTGATCGACCGAGCCCCCCACCGTGAAAGCCCAAGCGGCCTCCACCATCATTTTCGCCCTCCTCTGCTTCGGCCTGTCGCCCGGAAAATCGGGCGCGAAGCCGCCGCGGTTCCTGTCCGGACCCGACGCGGGTGTCGCGCGTGAGATCGGCGAACGACACCTGCGCGCCCGGAGCGGTGAACTCGGACTCCGTCGCGGAGACCTCGATGGCGCCGCCGAGCGGAGTTTTGTCGACCGCCGGACGGGAACGACCCACCTCAACCTACGTCAGCGCGTGGGCGGCCGAGACGTGTTCGGCGGCGACGTCGGCCTGGCGATCGACCGGCGCGGGCGGGTGTACGCTCGTTGGAGTCGTGCCGTTTCCGACGCCGCGGCCAAGACGAACACGAGCGAGCCGGTGCTGAGCGCGCGGCAGGCCCTGTCTCGCGCCGCCGAGTTGCTCGATCTGACCGCCGGCGGCACGAACCCGGTGCTGCGCCGACCCGGTGGCCCGGACCGGCAGATCGTGTTCGCGGGCGGTTCGCTCTCGAGCCGGGAAATCCCAGCGCGGCTGACCTACGTGCCGCAGGAGGAATCCCTCCGGCTCGCCTGGGACCTCGTCATCCGGACCTGGAACGGCCGGCACTGGTGGCACGTGCATATCGACGCAGTGACCGGGGAGCTACTGCAACAGAGCGATTGGGTGAAACGCGAAACCTACCGGGTCTATCCGCTTCCGACCGGAAATCCCAGCGAGGGGCCGCGAGTCCTGGAAACCGGTTCCCCGGACCCGGTCGCCTCCCCCTTCGGCTGGCACGATACGAACGGCGTACCCGGGGCAGAGTTCACCGACACACGCGGCAACAACGTGTTCGCCCAGGAGGATGCCGACGGGAACGACACCGGCGGGTTTCGCCCGAACGGGGGAAGCGGTCTCGAGTTCGACTTTCCCCTCGATCTGAGCCAGCAGCCCAGCACCTACCAGTCGGCCGCCATCACGAACCTGTTCTATTGGAACAATCGGGCGCACGACATCTTCTACCGGCTCGGCTTCGACGAAGCGAGCGGGAACTTCCAGGAAAACAACTACGGAAACGGAGGCGCGGCGCTCGATCCCGTCTCGGCGGACGCGCTGGACGGAGGGGGCTCCAACAACGCCCAGTTCGCCACGCCGCCCGATGGAATCCCGCCCGAAATGGAGATGTTCTTGTGGACGGGGATCACCCAGCTCGAGGTGACGAGTCCGCCGGGGATCGCGGGCTTCTACCTCGCTGGCCCCGCTGTCTTCGGGCCGGGCCTCACGCCCTCTGGAACCTCCGGAAACATCGTCCAGGCCGAGGATGGCGTCGGCACGAGCAGCGACGCCTGCGAAGCACTCACGAATGGCGTCGCCATCGCGGGAAACGTGGCACTGGTCGACCGCGGCATTTGCAACTTCACCGTGAAGGTGAAGAACGCCCAGAACGCCGGTGCCATCGCCACCGTGGTGGTGAACAACGCGGGCAACGGCATCGTCACGATGGGGGGCACCGATGCCACCATCACCATTCCCTCGCTGTTCATCGGCCAGGCCGACGGGGCCACGATCGCCGCCGAACTCACCGGGGGGGTTTCGGGAACGCTGTCGAGCGGACTCGCCCGCTCCGGCTCTCTCGATGGCGGCATCGTGATCCACGAGTACGCCCACGGCGTCACCAACCGGTTGACCGGCGGTGCCGCCACCAGCAGCTGCCTCAACGCGAACCAGAGTGGGAGCATGGGTGAGGGCTGGAGCGACTACTTCGGCCTCGCCTTCACCGGCTCGCCGACGGATCTTCCCGAAGACCCGCGGGGTATCGCGACCTACCTGCTCGGGCAGTCGAGTAGTGGGGCTGGCATCCGCACGCACCCCTACAGCACCGACCTGGCAATCAACGACCTGACACTGACCGACATCGCCACCCAGACCATTCCCCACGGCGCGGGAGAAGTCTGGAGCGTCATGCTCTGGGAATCCTACTGGAACTTCGTGAATGCCTACGGCTTCGACCCGGACCTAACCACCGGCACCGGCGGAAACAACCGCCACATGCAACTCGTGGTCGATGGGCTGAAGAACCAACCCTGCAACCCGACCTTCGTCGAAGCACGGGACGCCATCCTGCAAGCGGAGATGGCAGCGACCGGCGGCGCGGACGCCTGCTTCCTCTGGAAGGGATTCGCGAAACGCGGCATGGGCGATGGGGCGGTCGTTGCCTCCAATCCCTCGTTCATGACCAGCACGGAATCGTTCGCCCTGCCCACGGAGTGTGCGGCGTTCTGTGCCGACGGCACGCAACAACCCCCCGAGGAGTGCGACGACGGCAACCGCCTCGACCTCGACGGTTGTGCGTCGACATGCGAAACCGAATTCGTCCAACCCTTCTCCGGCATCGCCGCCGGGGGATCGATCGACCTGGTGATCGAGGGCACGGCGCTCTCGGTACCGACGACCGCTGGGCAGACCGCCTCCCAGGTCGCCAGCGCCGTCGCCGCAGCCATCAACGCAAACCCGACGCTCTCATCTCTCGGTGTCGTCGCCCAGGCGGTGGACAGCGAAGTCGTCACCACGGGATCGATCGACTCGATCGTGATCGCCGATAGCGGCCTGAACCCACAGGTGCCCCTCGGCCCCGGGGTTCCAATCCTTCTCGCCCTCGCCTTCGCCGCGTCGGGACTGGCGCGCCTGCGTCGCCGCTAACGCCCCGAGAGTTCGACCGCCCGCGCGACCTCTCCGTCCGCGCGTTCGAGCAAGCGAACCGCGGCAGCGCGATCGACGCCGGCCACCGCCATCACGATCCGCTCGCTGCGCTCGCGAAGCTTCGTCGAAACGGGGCGGAGGTGCGTCATGAGGTTTCCGGAAACGCAACCGAGCCGCACCATGGTCGTGGTCGACAACAGGTGCAGCACCATCTTCTGCGCCAGTCCCCCCTTCATCCGGGTGGAGCCGGCGATGACCTCGGGGCCCACCTCGGGCGCGATCCCGATGGAAGCGCGCAGCGCCAGGGGAGAGCGCGCGTCGCAGGTAATCCCGATCGTGCGGGCTCCCACCGCAGCCGCCGCCGCGACACACCCCAGAGTGAACGGCGTGGTCCCCGACGCGGAGAGCGCAACGACCGCGTCTCCGGGGCCGAGACCGCGTTCCCGAAGCGCGGCGGCGCCCGCCTCGCAATCGTCTTCGGCGCCCTCCACCGCGCGCGAAAGCGCCGCCGTGCCCCCCGCGATGATTGCCTGGACACGTGTCGGCGACACACCGAACGTCGGCGGAACCTCGGCCGCGTCGAGCGCACCCATCCGGCCCGAAGTGCCGGCGCCCACGTTGAACCAGCGCCCCCCGTCGCCGAGAACCTCCACGAGCACCTCCGCCGCACGCACGATCTGCGGCAGCGCACGGCCTACCGCGAGCCACGCTTCGTGATCCTCGGCGTGGATCGCCTCGACGATTTCTCCAACGCTGCGACGATCGAGATCGCGCGTCGCCTCGTGAACCGCTTCGGTGGCCGGCGCACTCATTCCGCTCTTCCTCTCTCCCGGGTGAGTGGCCCCGAGCGGCGCGAATGGAACGAACCGGAGGGGACTAGAATGTGCAGATGGCCTTCGCCGTGGCGCAGAAAACCCTCGAAAGACTCGAATGGGACCGGGTTCTCGACCGGCTGTCGGAACACGCCCAGACGCCCCAGGCTCGGCTGACGATCCGGGGGCAGACTCCCGACGGTCCGGCCGGCGCGGCCTTGTTCTGCCCCGATGCGGTGCAGATGCGCACCCGCCTCGCGGAGACCCGGGAAGCCCTCGCCGTGCTTGCGGTGGCACCGCCGCCGCTCTCGGGAACCGCGGAGATCCAGGGCAGCCTCACACGCGCCCGCAAAGGAGGAAGCCTGGACGTCGAAGCCCTGCGGCGTGTCGGCAGCACCCTGGCCGCGCTGCAAGCCACCGCGCGCTTCGTCTGCGCCCGGGCGAGCGTCGCGCCCCAGCTTGCGGAAACCGCCGACGGAATCGTGATCCACGCCGTCCTCCGCGCAGAAATCGAGCAGGCACTCGATGAGAGCGGTGAAGTGCGCGACGAGGCGTCCCCCGCCCTGGGCGCCGCTCGCCGCGATGCTCGCAAGCTGTCGGGAGAAATCCAGAACCAGGTCGAACGAATGCTCCGCAGCAGCGAAGTGCGGGCGCATCTGTCCGACAACTGGGCAACGTTGCGCAACGATCGCTACGTCCTGCCGGTGAAAGCGGACGCACGCGGGTCCGTTCCCGGGATCGTTCACGACGCTTCGCGCTCGGGCACCACCCTGTTCATCGAGCCGCAGGCGCTCGTGGATCTAAACAACCGCCACAAGCGCGCAGAACTCGCTGCGACCCAGGAGGTGCGCCGTGTGCTTGGCGAACTGTCCGCGGCGGTAGCCGAAGCGGCAGACGAAATCCGAGCGGGGCTCGACCGACTCGTCCAGATCGATCTCGCCTTCGCGCGGGCGCGCTACGCGCAGGAACTGGACGCCGTGGAGCCGCAGGTCAGCGACGACGCTCGCATCGCCTTGCTCCAGCTTCGTCACCCCCTGATCCCGCGGGAAGAAACGGTGGCCAACGATCTGCGCATCGGCGAGGGCTTCCACGTGCTGGTCCTCTCGGGTCCCAACGCGGGTGGGAAGACCGTGGCCATGAAGGCTGTCGCGCTGGCCGTCCTGTTCACCCGCTGCGGCCTCTTCGTACCGGCCACCGCGCCGGCCCGCGTCGACGTGTTCGACGCCCTGCTCGCCGACATTGGCGACACGCAGAACCTCGAGGAGCACCTCTCCACGTTTTCCGGGCACATGGCCAATCTGGCGGAGGTCACGGCCCAGGCCGACGCCCGCTCCCTCGTCGTTCTCGACGAAATCGGAACCGGTACCGACCCGGGCGAGGGCGCCGCGATCGCCCAGGCGACGCTCGAAGCCTTGGCAGAGGTCGGCGCGCGCACGATTGCGACGACTCACTACGGGCTCCTCAAGGAGATGGCCGAAATCGATTCGCGGTTCGCCAACGCGAGCGTCGAGTTCGATTCGGAATCGCTCGCGCCGACCTACCGGCTGCGCATGGGACTCCCCGGCGCCTCCTCCGCTGCAGCCGTGGCGATCCGGATGGGAGTGCCGCGCGGTATCGTCGACCGGGCCCACGCGCTCCTGTCCCGGGAGGATCGACGTCTCGACCGGATGCTCGCGGAACTGGCTTCGAGCCGCGCCGCCCTCGAACACGAGCAGAACGAGGCACAACGCATGCGGGCAGAAGGCGATGCGGCCCGGCACGAGTACTCGAGGAAGCTTGAAGCGCTGGAAAAGCGCCGACGGCATCTCTACCAGCAGATGCGTGAGGACCTCGACCGCGCCTTTCGCGACACACACGAGGAGCTGGCGCGCGTCGTCCGCGAACTCCAGAGCGCCGACACCTCGCAACGCGCCGCCAAGGCGCGAGAAGCACTGGTCGAACTCGAAACGCGCGCCCGGGCCGAAACACCGCCCCCCGAACCCGAAGAACCCGCGCCGCAAACCATCGACTGGAACCGCGCCCGCCCGGGCGATCCCGTCCGTGTTTCCGGCGGTCGAGACGCAACGTTGCTCGCGCTTCCCGACAAGAAAGGTCGTGTGAGCGTTCGTGTAGGAAGCGCGAAGCTCACCCTGCCCATGGAGCGCGTCGGCTCGGCCGAATCGGCGCCCGCCTCCGCCAGGCCGCGCGCCCGGACGGCGCCGAAAGACACCGTCTCGGGAGGCACCGGGCGTTGCGACCTGCGCGGCGCGCGTGCCGACGAAGCCGTCGACCGCCTGGAAGCCGCGCTCGATGCCGCCGCTGCCGAGGGCCGCGACCGTCTCGAGGTCCTGCACGGCCTCGGCACCGGCGTCCTGCGCCGCGTGGTCCGGGAGCACCTCGCCGCCACGCCCTATGTCACCGGGTTCGTCGATGCCGAACCGGGTGAAGGCGGTGACGGGGTGACGATCGCGTTGCTCTCGGACTGACATCGCCCTACGCTCCGTCCCGATGGATCTTCGCCGCTCGCGAGTCCTTGCCGCTGCAGGAGCCGCCCTGTTCCTTGCCGCCTGCGGAGAACGTGGCGCAACACCCGAAGAAGTCTCGATCCGTTTCTGGGACGCGTTCCAGGAACAGGACTTCGAGAAGGCGCGCAACCTGACCGTCGACGCGACCGTGGCCGACCTCCGCGAGTTGTCCGAGGCCTACGCACTCGAACAATTCACGTTCGACGCATCCCTCCGCAACGAGTCACAGGCGATCGTGCCGACACGAGCCGTGCTGGCACCCGCGGGGCGGGACCTCGATTTCTACACCCACCTCCACCATGCCGAGGAAACCGGCTGGCGGGTCCAACTCCAGACGAGCCAACGCGATCTCACCCGCCAGGCGCTGGCCGGCTCGTTCGAGGGCGTCCAGGAATCCCTGCGTCAGAGCAGCCAGGCGCTCGTCGAGGAGTTCGAGCAACGCGCCCTGCAGGCATCCGAAGCCCTCCGCGAGGCGCTCGAAGGACTCGAACGCGCACTCACGAGCGACGACGAAACAAGCACCTGAGATCCGCCCACGCCTAGGCGTCGCGGGGTCCGAGGAGGTCCTGCGCGAGGGCCCGTGCGGCGCGGCGCCCGGAAACGACGGCGCCATTCCAGGACGGGTCCATCCGGTAGTCCCCGGCGAGCACCATGCGTCGACCCGCGGCGCGGCACTCTGACTCGATCCGCTGCAGCTGTGCCAGCGCCCGATAATGTCCGACATCGAACCGTGGACGTGCATCCCGAAGGCGGAGCACCTGCACGAAGTCGAGCGCTGCCGTCGCCCCGGGATGGAGTCGGTCGAGTTCGGCACAGAGTTCCCGCTCCAGTACGTTCTCCGACCCATCCAGTACCCGGTCGCTCCATGCGCCCGTCCCGTGCAACGCCACACCCCCGAAACCTTCGGGAACGCGACCACCGGCCATGCCGGGCTCCACGAGGAACGTGCCCGCCGCGCTCCCCTCGGTGCGCGGCACCCGGACCTCGCGGGCATGCCATGAGAGCGGTCGACAACTCCGACCGCAGAGCGTGACGGCAGCGCTACTGCGCAGTCCGCGCAGGACCTGCCGCTCTCCGGTCGTGAGGATCTCCCCGGCCACGGCCTCGGCCGCGGCGGCCGGAACCGCCACCACCACCCCGTCGACCTCGACGCTGCGCTCGCGCCCTTCCCGGCTGTAGTCCACGACCAGGCCGCCGCCGTTGCGCGGGCTCACGCGCAAGACCTCGGCGCGCGTCAGCACCGCGGCCTCCCCAGCCGCCGCCTCCACCAGGTCGTCCAGCCTCCCACGCGGAAATCCCCGGGGAGAACCGAAATGGAAGCGGTGTCTCCGCAACAAGTGAACACGGCTCGCCTGTTCCGGGTCGGCGAGCGATGCCGTGCTCGCGAAGGGGCCGAGCCAGTGATCCACCGCGCTGCGTCCGAAATAGAGCCGCCCGAAGTCCGCGATGCTCCTATCGTCGAGCGGCGCGCCGAGTTCCGGCGCCTCGGGCGGCAGATACCGCGCATAACGGCGCAACAGACGCGGCAGCCGGGCCAATCGGAGCGCATCCAACCGGCGCAGCCCGGGAATTCTCGCGAAATCCAGCAGGCCGCGCGGGTCGACCGCCCAGACCCGCCCCGCGCGGAACTGCCCGACAACCGCGGGACGCAAGGGGAGGAACACGTCGCCGATCCCGAGTTCGGTCACCAGGGAAAGCAAATCCGCATCGGCGCTCGAGACGACCGGGGACAGCACTTCGAGGGGAAGACCGTCGCGAACCTGGCTCCGGGCCCGCCCGCCGGGGCGCTTCCCGCGCTCCAGCACCGTCACGGCGAGACCCCGCTCACGAAGCTCCAACGCGGCGGTGAGACCGGCGAGGCCGGCTCCCACGACCGCTACCCGCGGCTCGGCCACCGTCATCGCGCGAGACGCTAGCGAGCCTCGGCGAACCCCGCCCCGCCTCCCAGCTGCTCGAGGCGCGCGATCACGTCGTGCAGCGTCTCGAAGCGCTCGAAGGAATGCCGCCGGGCCTCCAGCTCGATCGCCAGGGAATCCTTGGCAAACGCGATGTCCGCGGCGAGGGCGCCACAGAGGTCAGAGACACGGCCGTTGCCGACGTGAACCGCCACCACACCGGGCCACTGGGCTCGGAACGCCTCGATCCTGCCACGCTTGCAGACGCCGGTTCCACAGCCGCACCGGGGGTCCGGGTGCCCCGGTCGCAGGCGCCAGCGACCCCGCTCATAGCGGAGCTCGTTGGCGTCGTACTCGAAGCTCACCCCATGGAGTTCCTGGAGCCGGTTCAGGTTCGCGTCGAAGCCATCCGAGACCACGCGAAAGGGAATGCCACGCTCCTCGCACCAGGCGACCAGATCCGCTGCCCCGGGGTCCAGGTCGATCGTGGCCAGGAACCGCTCCACCTCGGTTTTCGGCAACGGCAAGCCGTCCAGCACGGTCATGTTGTATTCCCAGGCGGTGATCTCGCCGCCCTCGTAACGGGCCCATGCCCGCGCACGCGCCTCCCCCCCGTGCCGCTGGGCCAAGGTGGAGCCGACATCCTGCACCGAAAAGGTCCCGTCGAAATCGCAGAAGACCGCGAGTGCAACCTCGCGATCGAGACGCAGCACCGCGCTTTCACGCGGCCCGAGATTCATGCAGAGTCTCTCGTCGGCGCCCTCCCAGCTTGCCGGCGGATCGACACCCAACGCCCGGTCATCGAGGTTGACGAGCGTTGCGGTCTCGCCGGTAGCATCCGAGCTGACGAGCGTCGTCGGAGCGGGAAGCGCCAGCAGATCACGCGTGCGCGCCCTGCCGGGAAGGCCCATCCGATCCACGGCACGGGCCGACGCGAGTGTCGCCGCGGCAAGGGCCCTCCGCGGCGGCGACAGATCCGAGAGGTCGTCGGACAGGAAGCAACTTCCACCGCTGGCGCCGATCACCGCCGCCAGGGTCGCGGCTTCTCGGTCTCCGAGCGCCCCTTCCCGGGCAATCAGGCAGTCGGGGTCGTTGATCCAATAGCGCCGGTGCATCCAGTTTCGGGTCAAGGCACTCCGAATGGCGCTGCGGGTGGCGGGCAGCGTCGCCTCGATCCCGGGAATTTCCGCGTCCGCCGACCAGGCCGGCGCGACATCCGGCCCGACCCGCATGGCATCCACGACCCCCACCGCGGGCCCGAGGGGGCACCCGCAGCCGAGCAAGATCGCTTCCTCCCCCGCACCGCGGCGGATCGCCTCGAGACCGCGCCGCAGACGTGCCGCGCGCGGAACCGCGGGATCGTGGGCCCGCGCCTCCACGGCGGCCGTATACAGAAAGTCGAGCTTCAGATAGCCGAAACCGAGTTCCACGAGCGTTCGGAAGAGCGCCTCCAGATGCGACACGACTTCGGGCCGCGTCGGGTCGAGGGAGTACACGAGGGCATCTGCACTCCACTGGGGGTGGACCAGCGCACGGTGCGGGCCTGCATCGCCCTGGAGCAACCAGTCCGACCCGGCCGTGAACAAGTCGCTCTCCCGTACCACGCAGAACGGAGCCGTCCAGAGGCCAGGCACGAAGCCCGCGGACCGAATATCCGCCGCGAGCGGCGCCAGGCCACGGGGAAACTTGTCGTTGGTCTGCGTCCAATCGCCGACTGCGTGTTGCCAGCCATCATCGACCTGGACGATTTCGACGGGAATTTCGTCGCGCGCGGCGACGAGCGCCTCGAGGTTGCGCAGAACGTCCGCTTCCGTGACGTCGTGGAAGAAGTGGTACCAGCTGCACCATCCAGACGTGAAGGACGTCGATGCGCGCGCGCCCGCCGAACGGCCATGGACCGCGGCGAAGTCCTCGAGGAGTCGGCTCGGATCCTCGCCGACCGCAACGCGCACCGGCTCGAGCACGAGACGCTCACCGGGCGGCAGCAACGCATCGACCCACAGTTCCACCTCGATTTCCGCGCCTTCCGCGGCCCGCCGCACGTAGACGAGGCCGAACGCACGACCCTGCTCGAGCACACCGGCACAACACGCGGCGCCGGCCGGCCAGGCACCCGCCACCGAAACCAGGTGAGATTCCTGCCAGCCGGCACGGTCCGGCGGCGGGCTGCCCACGGCGTGGTGGAGCCCGCGAAGCCACGGCCCCGAAGGAAACGGCGCGGTGCCCTCGCCATCGAGGACGCGTGAGCCGGTTTCGGACCAGGATTGCCAGCCGTTCTGAAAACAGCGGAGCGCCACGGGTCCGGGACAGTGCCAGCGGAACCCCAGGATCGCGCTGGTCAGGTGAACGGGCGTGCCACGAGTGTTCCGAACCCCGATTCGGAACGTCGTGTCGGTGTCGCCGGGGTCGATCGCGACCTCCATCGCGATGGCACCCAGGCGCGTCTCCTGAGACGTAAAGGGAGCCGCGGTCACGGCCCCGGGAATCCCTCCCGCGCGACCCGCTGCGGTAGCCTCCCCAGTCCGGACGGCGATCCGCGTGGGCTCGACACGACCTGCGGCGGGGTGGGTCGCGACAACGGTGGGACCCGGCATGTGGCGGCGAAGTATACCGGCATGAACTGGAGGGATCGGATCGCAGCCGGCCCGGCCCTGGTCCTCGACGGCGCCACGGGTACCGAACTCGAACGCCGGGGCCTGCGGACACCCCCTCCCCTCTGGTCGGCGCATGCGCTCCTCGACGACCCGGAAACCGTCCATCGCGTCCACGCCGACTACGCGGCGGCGGGCGCGGAGTTGCTGACGGCCAATACCTTCCGCACCCAGCGCCGCACCCTGTCGCGAGCCGGTCTCGGCGACCGGGCGGCAGAACTCACGACCCTCGCCGTTTCCCTCGCGCGACGCGCGGCGGGGTCCCGATCGGCCGTACTCGGATCGTCGCCGCCCCTCGAGGACTGTTTTTCCCCGGAACGGGTTCCGGACGACGACGTCCTCGCCCGGGAGCACGGTGAACACGCCCACAACCTCGCCGCGGCCGGCGCGGACGCCGTACTGGTTGAAACCATGAACACCGTCCGCGAGGCGGCAGCCGCGGCTCGCGCTGCGAGGACCGCAGGACTGCCGGTCCTCGTGAGTTTCACCTGCTGGCGGGGCGCGCGCCTGCTCTCGGGGGAACCCCTCGATACCGCGATCGAAGCGGTGCGTGACAGCGACCCCATCGCCGTGCTCGTCAATTGCCTGCCTCCGGCCAACCTCGGGGCCTGCCTGCCCGCGCTGGCCGGCTCGCGGTTGCCGTTCGGCGTGTATCCGAA
>JAYZFQ010000153.1:0-22841 GCA_036336695.1 Myxococcota bacterium | reverse complement strand
AACGCTTCCTCCTGGAGGGAACCGAGGCCGAAGCGGCGAGCGACCAACAACTCGTCGCTCGCGCCTTCGAGATGGGGATGGACCGGTCGGACCTCGTGGTGCGACGGCGACTCGCGGAGCGCATGCGCCTGGCAATCGCGGCCGCGGCACTGGAGCGGGAGCCCACCGATGCGGCCCTGGCGGAGATCCTCGCGGCCGACCCGGACCGCTACCGACGCCCGGCCCTGGTCGAACTCACCCAGATCTTCCGTTCACGCGACCGCCGCGGCAACGCGCTCGACGCCGACGCAGCCGCGCTCCAGAGGGCCCTCGTCTCGAACACCACGCCCCCGGAAATCGCGGTGCGCCAGGCCGATCCGTCGCTGGTGCCCGCAACGCTCCCCCTCTCCTCCGAACGCGCCCTCGCCGCTCGCCTCGGACCCGCCTTCGCCGAGGCGGCGCTCGCCGCGCCGGTCGGCCGCTGGGTCGGACCCATCGGGTCGGCCTACGGCCAGCACGTCGTCTGGGTCCACCAGCGCGTGCCAGCACGCGACCCCGACGTAGACGAGGCCCGGCGGGAACTGCGGACGACGTGGCGAAGCGCGCGCGAACGCACCGCCCTCCGCGAGGCCCTCGACAGGCTCCGCAGCAACGTCGTGATCAGTCGTCCCGAAGCGCCCTGACGACGTCGCTCCAGCACTCCGGCTCGAGCGCCGTCTGGGAGATCATCGCGATCCGGTCGGCGAAGCCGGCATAACGGGCGCGGACCTGGTCGGCAACCTCGGGCGGCCGCCCGACCACCGCCACCTGCTCCAGGATTTCGTCGTCGATCCGGCCCGCCATCTCGAGCCATTCCCCACGCTTCGAAAGCGCGTTCAAGTCGTCCTGGACCGCGCCGCGGCCGATGCTCTCGAGCACCGGCCGGTACGCTGGCGTCGACCCGTAGAAGGAGATGTGCGCGCGTGCGGCGTTTTTCGAACGCGCCAACTCCTCCTCGGTCTCACCGATCGCAACGATTACCTGGCAGGCGACCTGGAAGTCCTCGCGCAGTCGACCGGCCGTCGCGAGTCCTCGAGCGAGAGCGGGAGTCGTCGTCTCCCGCAGAAACGCCTGGGTGTGAAACGGGTGCACGAAGTAGCCGTCTGCAACTTCTCCGACGACCTCGGTCATCCGAGGCCCCACGCCGGCGACGAAGATCGGGGGAAGCCCGTGCGGATTCGGGCCCGGATTGAAGATCGGCGTCATCAACGTGTGCGTGTAGAACTCTCCCCGGTAGTCCAGCGTCTCTCCGTCGTGCCAGGATCGCCAGATGGCGCGTATCGCCAGCACGAGGTCGCGCATCCGGGCCGCAGGACGCGACCAGGGCATGCCGAACCGCTTCTGGATGTGGGGGCGGATCTGGGAACCGAGTCCCAGGATGAAGCGCCCGTTGGAAAGCAACTGGAGGTCGTAGCCGAGGTTGGCAAGCAGCATCGGATTGCGCGCGAAACCAATCGCGATGGCGGTCGCCAGTTCAAGACGCTGGGTGGCACCGGCCGCCACGGCCAGGGGCAGGAACGGGTCGTGGGGGCCCTCGAACGTATACCCCCCGTCGTACCCCGATGCCTCGAGTCCGCGCGCCGCGTCGGCCGCGTCGGCGGGGTTCTGGACCATTAGCGCGCCGTCGATCTTCACCGGAGCCTCCGGCCCGGACCCTACCCCATTGTCGGGACCGCGGGCTTCGGGTAAGCCATGGACCGGCATGGTGCAGACGGCCGAACACCGCACCCCGGGGCGGGCGCGCGCGCTCCTGGCACTCGGCGCGGGCGTCGGACTGGCCCTGGCAGTGGCCAGCCTCCTGTCGGCTCCCGATGACGAGCACGCGTTGCCGGACGGTGTCGTCGCCCGGGTCGGCGAGGTTCCGATCCGGGCGGATGCCTATGCACGGCTCGTGGCGGCGCTCGCGTCGGATCGGCGCACGCCGCTCACTTCCGCCGACCGACAGCGGGTCCTGGACCGACTGGTCGACGAGGAACTCCTCGTCCAGTACGCCGTCGCTCTCGGTCTCGTCCAAACCGACCGGCGGGTCCGCGCCAACCTCGTCACGGCAGTCCTCGCCGCGCTGAACGCCGCCGCGGACAGCTACGAACCGAGCGAGGAGGAAATCGCGGCGTTCTACGCGGAAAACAGCGGCTACTTCGCGCTTCCCGCACGCGTGCGCGTGCGCCGGGTCTTCATCGCGAACGGCGACGACCGGGACGCCGCGCGCGAGCGCGCGGAACAGGTGTTCGAGCGACTCGAAGCCGGCGAGCCGCTCGATCGCGTGCGCGAGGCGCTGGGGGACGACGTCCTGGCTCCCGTCCCCGACGCGCCGCTGCCCCCCGCGAAACTGCGGGAGTACCTCGGCCCGACCGCGCTGCAGGCGGCCCTCGCCCTGGAGCCGGGGCAGGTCGGCGAACCCCTCGAAACGCCCCAGGGCTTCCACGTGCTCGCCCTGGTAGACCGCACCGACGCCACGGCACCGCCGCTCGACACGGTGCGGGCCCAGGTGCTCGCCGAGATGAAGCGGCGCGAGGGCGACCGCCGCCTGCGACAGCGCCTCGACGACCTGCGCGAGGAAACAGACGTCGTCACGGTCGAGCAGTTACCGGAACTTCCTTGAGACCGCTCCGCGCCCTGGCCCTGATCTGTGTCCTGGTGTCCCTCGCCGGGGCCGCGGATGCACACCGCCGCAGCACCTCCTACTCGACCTGGCGTCCCGACGCCGACGGTGCGCGGGTCCACGCGCGGGTGTCGCAACTCGACCTGTCCCGCCTGGGACTGGCCTTCGCGGGCACCGGAGATGCCCGGGACCCGATCGCGGCCTACCTGTCCGATCGTCTCGTGCTCCGCGCCGGCGACACCCCGTGTGCGGTCGAAGGGACGCCCGAACGCCGCAACGCCGCAGAAGGCTGGGCGCTCTACACCTGGCGGGTCCGCTGCCCCGACGGCGCACCCCGAAGCATCGAAAGCGCGGTCCTGCTCGACGCGGCGCCCTCGCACCTCCACTTCGCCCAGGTCGAAGAAGCCGGCACAACGACCGAGCATGTCCTGTCGGAGGCCGACCCGCGGTGGTCCTGGACCCGGGCGGGCAGTCCGGACGAGCGCCCGGGCACCGGGACCGGCACCTCGTTCGGCGGTTACGTGGTGCTTGGAATCGAGCACATCCTCACCGGGTGGGACCACCTGGCCTTCGTGCTCGCGCTGCTCCTCCTGGCGTGGAGCCTGCGCGAAGTCGCCGTGCTCGTCACGGCGTTCACCGTGGCCCACAGCGTAACGCTCGGGCTGGCCACCCTGGGCTGGGTGCAGCCGGAGACCGATGCCGTCGAGGCCCTGATCGGGTTTTCCATCGCGCTGGTCGCCGTTGAAAACAGCTGGCTCCTCGGTGGACGCGGACGCGCGGTCCCCTGGGCAGTGACCGGTGGGCTCGTGCTGCTGGCGGCACTCCCGGCCGGGGCCGTGGCACGGCCGGCCCTTCTCGGCCTGGCCCTGTTCACCGCCTGCCACTTCGGCCTGCTTGCGGACTCGCCCCGCCCCGCACGGCTGCGGGCGGCCGTGGCCTTCGCCTTCGGCCTGATCCACGGCTTCGGCTTCGCAGGCGTGCTGGCGGAGATGCAACTGCCCACGACGCGCCTCGTCCCGGCGCTCTTCGGGTTCAATATCGGTGTCGAGTTGGGGCAACTGGGCGCCGTGGCGCTCGTGTGGCCCATGCTCCGCGCCGTGTCCCGCCTGGGGAACGGGACCGTCGGCACGCGCATCGCCGAGGTCGGTTCGGCAGCGGTCTGCGCCGTGGGCGTCTACTGGTTCGTCGTGCGGAACTTCGGGTGACGACCGGAGGCCGGTGGTACCCTCGCCGCATGACGGGCCTGCGATTCGCCTTCGCCGCCCTGGTTCTGTGCGCCGGGTGCGGAACGAGCCCGGGCCCCCTCCAGCAGGCCTTTGCCACACCCGACCGCACGGTGGCCCAGGTCGCGGAGATCCACGGATACCTCGACACCCGACTCGAAGACAGCCGGGGAAGCGTCCGCACGTTCCTCCCGGCCAACCCGACCTGCCGCAGCGTGGCGAAGCTCGGCTCCCAGGTGCGTTTCGAATCGGCGGGCGCCTACGGGACCCTGGAACGAAACGAGGAGCGCTGCGTGGCGGCCGGGATCGGCTCCCTCGCCTGGTGGCGCAACAAGCGACCCCGGCCCAACACGGCATCTCCGGTACCGTCGGCACTGGCGACCTACCGCGCCACCTACCGCGACGAATCGGTGGTCTTCTTGCGCGGGAACTTTCCCCTCGCAGGCCTCCTCGGCTTCGCGGCGCTCGGCGACGGAATCGCCGTGGTGCCCAACACGCCGATCTGTCGGCGGCCGATCGAGCAGGGCAGCGCCACCCTCGAGTACTTCTTCGGGGGCCGCAACGTGCTGACGCTCTCTTCCTCCGACGGCCGCTGCCCGATCCAGGGCCTGTTGCGCCCGCTCGCGAAGTCCGACCTCGGCAGCTGAGGCTGCTGCGTGAATGCCCCTCCTCCGAGCCGCTCCCAGGTCGCGGGAGCCGTCGCGCTCCTCTTCGGCACGATCGCCGCGTTTGTCGCCTTCACCGCGCTCAACCCGGCGGTGCCCTTCCTGACGCAGGACGACGCGGCGCCCTGGATCGGCTACCCGATCCCCCCGGACGGCATGATGGGCCTGGCGCCCCGGGACGCGCTTCCCGAAACGCGCTTCATCCGGACCTTCGACGTCCCGGTCAACGGCGCCCCCGACGCAACGCTCCGCCTGCGCGCACTCCGCAACGCCCGCGTCTCCATCGACGGCACACCCCTGCCGCTGCCGCCTGTCGATCACTGGCGCGAGGCGCGCGTCCTCCCCCTCGGAGACCGGCTGAATCCGGGCACCCACGAGATCGTCGTCGCCGTGACGAACGCGACGGGTCCGGGCCTGCTCTCCCTCCGCCTGGAGGGGTTGCCTGCGCCGCTCGTTTCCGACGCGTCCTGGCGTGCCGAGCGACCCCCGGCGGCAGCCCGCCGCGCCATCCCCATCGGTCCGGACCGGGTGAACCCGGGCGGCTTCGCAATGCCTTCTCCACGGGAAGGCGTCGCGGCGCGCGCCGGCACGATCGGCCTGGCGCTGGCCGCCGGCGCCCTCCTCTTCCTCTTCCTCGGGCGGCGGCCGGGCGCGGCGCGCATCGGGGCCTTCCTGCCCGCCGTCCTCGTCGCGCTCTGGCTGGGTCCGTTGCTCTGGAACGCGGCGGACATTCCGACCGACGTCGGGTTCGACGCGCGTCACCACGTGGCCTACGTCGACTTCCTGAACGAACAGGGAGCACTGCCCCTCGCCACCGACGGCTGGTCCATGTTCCACCCACCGCTCTACTACGGGGCCACGGCCGCCGCCGTCGCCATGTCGGGGGGCGCGCCGGGCGCCTGGAAGTTCGTGGGCATCGTCGCCGGGCTGACGAGCGCACTGCTGGCTGCCTGGCTCGCCACGCGCGTCTACGGCCGTGGTCGAAGAGAGACCGCCTACGCGACGCTGCTCGCCGGAACGCTGCCGATGAACGTGTACGTTTCGAGCTACGTCACGAACGAGTCGCTCCACGCCGCCCTCGCCACGGCGGTGATCCTGGCTACCTGCCGGATTCTGCTGTCGGAGTCGACGCGGACCTCCGCCCTGCTCGTCTGGGCAGTGCTCGTCTCGCTAGCCGCCCTGACGAAGTACACCGCCTGGATCGTGGCCGCGGTCTCGGGGTTCTTCCTCCTGGTCAAGTGGTGGCGCGTCGAGACAGCCCGGGGGCCGGAACTCTCCCGGCGCATCGGCCTGGCCACCGCCGTGATCGTCGGGTTGGCGGGTTGGTTCACCGTGCGCGGCTTCCTGACCACCGGGCAACTCTTTCCCCTCAACGTCGACTTGCCGGGCGAGACCCACCAATGGTGGTCCCAGCCCGGCTTCTACACGCCCGCCTTCCTGCTCCACTTCGGTGACGCCCTGACCCACCCCTTCCTCGCGGGCACGCACACCGCGTGGGATGCCTTCTACTCGACGCTCTGGGGAGACGGTCAACTCGCCGGCCAGATGCTGGCGTCCCTTCGCCACCCTTTCTGGGACTGGGAGCTGATGGCAGCGGGTTATGCCTTCGCCCTCCCCGCCACCGGGTTGATCGCACTCGGCGGCTTGCTCTCGGCCCGCGCGGCGTTCCGCGACCCGGACCCGCGCCGGCGCGCCGTCCACTCGTTCCTCCTGACCGTGGCCTGGGCGATCCTGGTCTCGGTGCTCGCCATGACGCTGCGCCAACAGGACTACGGCATGGCCAAGGCGTTCTACGGGCTTGCCGCTTTGGCCCCCCTCTGCCTGTTCTTCGGCCTGGGTGCCGGGGCGGCGGACCGCTGGCTCGAAGCCCGGCTGGGGCCGGCGGGCCGCGCGCTGTTCTTCGCCTGGCTGGCAGCCTTCGCCGTGACGACCTTCGGACCCTACCTGTTGGGCTGACGGCGCGCTTTGGCGGTTGCATCGATGGTCGTGCGCTTGACCTGCTTGCGCATGAACTCCGGCGCGAGTGCCTGGACGACGTAGCCAGCGGCGATGCCGCGCGGATAGGTGAGTCGACGACGACCCCGCGCCAGGGCTTGAAGCATGGCATCGACCAACCCATCGACTTCGACCATGCCCCGGCGCGCCACGGGCGGCATGCGCTCGAGCGTCTCTGCGTCGAAGAAGGGCGTGCGGATGACTCCCGGACAGACCGTGAGGACGTGCACGCCCGCCTCTTCGAGCTCGACGTCGAGAGCGCTCGCGAGGCCCACCAGCGCGAACTTCGAGGCCGCGTAGGCGCTCTCCTCGGGAGTCGCGATCCGGCCGGCGACCGAAGCGACGAAGACGAGCCAACCGCGACCCCGCGCGGCCATCGCCGGTGCCAGGATCTTCGTGAAGTAGACCGCGCCGAGATAGTTGACGCGCAGCATGCGCTCCATGTCGTCCACGTCCCAGTCCAGGAAGCGCCGGTGGCCACCGTAACCCGCGTTGTTCACCAGCAGATCGATGCCCCCGAACCGTTCTTCCGCCCTGCGCGCGGCGGCCTCGGCCGAAGCGCGGTCCCCGACGTCGCAGGGCAACACGAGAGCTTCAGAACCGGCGGCGCGCACCTCTGCCGCCACGGATTCGAGTTCCGACTCGCGCCGCGCCACCAGGGCGACCCGGGCTCCCTCGCGCGCCAGGCGCAGGGCCAGTTCCCTGCCGATCCCGCTCGAGGCCCCGGTCACGAGGGCGGCGAGACCGCGGAGGGAAGCGAGTGCCGGCACGGCGGGAGGGTGCCCGACCGGGCCCGGCCGCGCACGCCGGCCTGAACGTCCAGCCATTTCCCCCCACAGCCTCCCGAGCACCCCGGCGCGGATCGAAACTCGCACGCCGGCCCGAACGCCGTGTACATTCCCCCCGGTGCCTCCGACCCGAACCGTGGCGCGCCACGCGGGGCTCGAACTCGCGCTCCCGACGCTTTTGGTGCTCGGCCTGCTCTTGCCGTTCCTCGGCAGGGCGCTCAACATCGACGATCCGATCTACGTCTGGATCGCTCAGCAGATCGCCGAGCATCCCCTCGATCCCTACGGCTTCAGCGTGAACTGGCGGGGCACGCCGCGCCCCCTCCACGAGTTCATCAACAACCCGCCCCTGGCGAGCTATTTCCTGGCCCTGGCCGGCAGCGCGCTGGGCTGGACGGAGAAGGCGCTCCACGCGGCCTTCCTCCTGCCGGCCCTGGTCGCCGTCTGGACCACGGGCATTCTGGCCCGGCGCTTCGGCGGTGGCGCCGCGACCGGCGCGCTGCTCCTCGGCCTGGCCCCCGGTTTCTTCGTGTCGAGCACGACACTCATGGCCGACGTACCGATGCTCGCGCTCTGGCTGGTCGCCCTCGCCTGCTGGGACCGGGGGTTGCGCAGCGCACGCGCCGGGGCGCTGTTCGCGGGTGCCGTGGTCGCCGGACTCTGCCCCCTGGCGAAGTTCCCCGGCCTTGCCCTCCTGCCCCTGCTCGCCGCCCACGCGATCCTCCTCCGCGTCCCCTGGCGGCAGTGGGCGCCCTGGATGCTGGTGCCCCTCGCGATCTTCGGCGCCTACCTCGTCTACACGGACAGCCTGTACGGACACGCCCTCTTGCTCGACCCGGTCGCCTACGCCGACAGCTACCGCCCCGGCAACCTGCAGGAGGTCCTCGGGCGCTTGTTCTGCGCCCTCGCCTTCACCGGCGGCAGCGCCGCGAGCCTGCTCGCCGTAGCGCCCCTGCTTCTCGACCGGCGCGGTGCACGCCGCTTCGGAATCCTCGCCCTGAGCGTGGCATTGGTACTCACCCTGGCGCCGGGAACAGTGGCCGAAAGCCTTCCATCAGCAACCGCCCTGAGTCCCAGCCTCGTGATCCAACTCGCCCTCTGGAGCACGGTCGGCGCGGGAGTCCTGGTGCTCGCCGTTTCCGACGCGCGGGAGACGCGCTCCCCCGAGTCGATCGTGCTGTGCCTCTGGTTGTTCGGCATTTTCGGCTTCGCGGCCCTGCTGAACTGGACGGTCAGCGTCCGCGGCGTGCTGCTCCTCCTGCCCGCGGCCGCGATCCTCGCGGCACGCCGGATCCGCCGACGCGAAAGCGCCCTGCGCCACGGCCGGGCATGGCTCGCGGCAGGCTGCGCCGCCGCAGCGGTGTTCTCCTTCGTCGTGGCCCGCGCCGACGCCCAGCTGGCCGCCTCGGCCCGGACCGCGGCGGAAACCCTGACGCGCGACTACGCGGACACCGCACGCGGCACCTGGTTCCAGGGACACTGGGGCTTCCAGTACTACGCTCAGCAGTTCGGCGCGACGCCCCTGGAACGCGGGGAGATCCTGCCGGCCGGCGCGATCGTGATCGTGCCCCAGAACAACAGCTACCTGTGGCCCATCGACGCACCGATACTCGCGATGCGCTCCTTCCAGGGTCCCGCGTGGTGCAGCACGATGAACGCGGCCACCGGTGCCGGTTTCTACGCCAGCACCTGGGGGCCCCTGCCCTTCACCTGCGGCGCCGTCTCTCCCGAAACCTATGCCATCTACGCCTCGGTGGGTGCGCGTTCGGCCGCAACGAGTCCGGCGCCCACGAAGACGAAGGCCAGGGCATTGGTGAGAAAGTAGTAGTAGTTGGCAAAGGCCTGGGGACCGACCAGGAACGCCACCAAGGTGGCCGCGGTCCCCACGAGCACGATGTCCTCGCGTCCCGAGAACACGGGACCGCGGCGCCACCAACGCGCCAGCAGGCACGCCAGAGTGATCGCACCCGCCACCATGGCGAGGAACCCCGGTGGCGCCGTGCCCGTCGCACGAAACCAGAGACCCGCGAGGGAGAGCGCGTCCTCCCGGAAGGGCAGGTTCTCCGTCACCATCCAGCGGACGGGATAGGTGAGAAAGGATTCCACGTCCCAGACGAGGAACGGCAGCGCCGTCGCCACCACCACCACCGCCGGAATCCAGACGCGCGAGACGCGGCCGCGGCCGAGCGCTTCCCCGAAGAACGCCAGGGCGTAGAAGACGAGGTACTGCTTGAAGGCGAGGAACAGCCCGAACGCCGCCGCCGCCCAGCGCTCCCGGTCGAGGGCGGCGAGGGCCCACCAGACTGCGAGGGCCCCGAGCAGCAGGGGCTCGGTCCAGGACATTTCCACGACGAAGGGACCCTTGCTGTAGAGCAGCGGCGCCGCCGTGAGCAGCGCGGCGGGTGAATCCCAGAGCGCCGGCAAGCGCCGGCGCGCCACGAAAACGAGGCAGAGACACGCCAGCAGTTCCGCCAGCACCGAAGCCACGCGCACGTCGCCGGCCAGCCCGAAAGCCACCGCGTCGGGCAAGAGCGTCGCCGGCATGTAGGCGTAGTTGCCCACGCTGTACCCGTATTGCTCGGCGCCGCCCGGAATCGGGTCGCGGATCGGCGTTTCGTAGGGGTTGGTTCCGGCCAGGAGCGCCGCCGCGCCCTCCTCGCGCATGGTGAAGACGTCGATCCGGGGCTCGGGCGACGCGTAGGGCACGAGCAGGCGCAGCAACGTGGCCACGGCGATCACCCCGAACACGATGCGCCCCCACCGCGCGCCCCGGGAAACGGAGCCGAAACTGGCAAACAGCAACACCCCACCGCCCAGCAGCAACAGCAGGTTCCAGCCGAAGACGAGTTGCGCGAGTCCGCCTCCGGCGGCGAATTGAAGCGAGCGGCTCACCAGGCCCCCGAGCGCCAGGGCCACGAGCCAGCAAGCGACCACGCGTGCCGACGGCGTCGCGTCGGAACCGGCGGCCGGCGCGCCCGCGGCCACATAGAGCAACACCGCGCCAGCGATCACCGCGTAGAGCAGCGGCGCCAGGCCGTAGAAACCCAGGTTGAGCGCCACCGCATAGTCGAGCGCCACGTGGGCGACCAGCACCAGCGTGACGGCGCGACCGCGGGTCAAGCCGCCGCCGAGACTGCGGCAATCACTGTATCGACGGCCGACTCCTCGAGTCCCGGGTAGAGCGGAAGCGAAAGCACCCGCTCGCATGCCCGCTCGCTGACCGGCAGGTCCCCCACGCCATAGCCCAGGCGCGCATAGGCGGGCATGCAGTGCACCGGATCCGGGTAGTGCACCCCGCTGCCGATTCCCGCGGCGTCCAGGGCCTCGCACAGGGCGCGCCGGCGCTCGGTCTGGACGACAAAGAGGTGCCACGCGTGGCGTGTGTCGGGGGCTTCCCCAGGGAGGTGGAGCGCCGCGTCGGACAGGCCCGCGCGGTAACGCGCGGCGATCGCCCGCCGCTCCTCGAGCGCGGCCTCCAGGCGGCCGAGCTTGACCCGAAGGATGGCCGCCTGCAGTTCATCGAGCCGGCTGTTACCCCCTTCGATGGCCGCGCTTCGCGCTCCGCTCCCGAACCCGTAGAAGCGCAGGCGGCGCAAGCGCTCGGCGACCGCCGAGTCTCCCGTCGCGCACAGCCCGCCGTCCCCGTAGGCGCCCAGGTTCTTGGTCGGGTAGAAGGAGAAACACCCCACGTCGCCGAAGGTCCCGACGTGCCTGCCCCCAATGCGTGCACCGTGGGCCTGGGCACAGTCTTCCACCACGGCGAGACCGCGGCGCGACGCCAGGTCGAGCAGGGGCTCCATGGGAACCGGCCGCCCGTAGAGATGAACCGGCAGCAGACAGCGGGTGCGATCGGTCACCGCATCCTTCAGGATCGACGCGTCCAGCAGCAGCCCATCGCCGTCCACGTCGACGAATCGCGGCGTCGCGCCCACCGCACAGATGGCCGCGACGGTCGGAACGCCGGCGTTGGCCACGGTGATCACCTCGTCCCCCGGCCCGATCTCGAGGGCGCGCAGCGCCAGGCTCAGGGCATCGGTTCCCGACGCGACGCCGATGCCGTGGGCGGCCCCGACCCACGCCGAGAACTCCTGCTCGAAGGCCTCCCCCTCGGGTCCGAGAACCAGCTGGCCGGAGTTGCGCACGCGCGTGATCGCCGCCGCGATCTCCGCTTCGATCGGCCGGTCGCCGGGGCGATAGTCGAAGTAGGGGATCACGGTCCCGATCCGCTCGGAATCTCCACGCGCCGGTGGTAGGCGAGCGTCCGCTCCAGGCCCGTCGCGACGTCCACCTGGGGCTGCCAACCCGTCGCCGCGGCGAACTTCGAGAAATCGCCGTAGTAGTCGCCGATGTCGATCGCCTTGGCGTCCGGGGGAAACGGCACGATTTCGTGCTCGAAATCGGCGACCGCGTGGAGCGCCGAGACGAAGTCCAGCAGGCTCAGGGGTTCCGGGTGTCCCAGGTTGAAGACGTCGCCGAACACGGCGTCGTTCGCCCCCGCGACGAGCAGGGCATCGACCACGTCGTCGACGTAGTTGAAATCCCGCCGCTGCTCCCCTCCCCCGTAGATCCGGACGGTCTCTCCCCGGAGCGCGCGGCGGACGAAGATGCCGACGAACCCCTTTGTGTCACTCACCAGGTCCATGCGCGGGCCGTAGGTATTCGTCAGGCGCAGGCTCACCGAACGGACCCCATGGATCTGGTCGTAGAGCGCGTAGTAGCGCTCGGCGGCGAGCTTGTTGATCCCGTTCACATCCACGGGTTCGATGGGGTGCGCCTCGTCCACGGGGAGATAGCGGGGCCGCCCGTACACCTGCCGGGTGCTGGCGAAGACGATCTTCGCCCCGGGATTTTCCCGGCGGCAACACTCGAGCAGGGAAAGCTGGCTGCGCCCGTTGATCTCGAGGTCGGTCATCGGATCGCGCATGCTGTCGATGTGGCTGACCTGGCCCGCCAGGCTGAAGATCAGGTCACGACCCTGGACGAGATACCCGAGACTGTGGGCATCCCGGATGTCCGAGAAGTTGACGTCCACCCGGTCCGCCACCCCTTCCAGGTTTTCCAGCCGGGCGCCGTACTGGCGAAGCATCGAGTCCACCACCACCACCTCGGCACCCAGCGCGACGAGTCGGTGGACGAGATTGCTCCCGATGAATCCGACGCCGCCCGTGACCAAGACCTTGCGACCGGCGTAGAAATCAGTCACGCGGCTGCCCCTGTTCGACCTGGTAGCGGACGACGTACTGGGGGTGACCGGAGCGGTCGAGGAAGACCCGGCCCAGGTACTCGCCGACGACGCCCAGAATCAGCAACTGCACTCCGGCGAAGAACATGACGACCAGGAGCACCGTGGGCAGACCGATCGTGACCTCGGGGTTGATGTAGAGCTTGTCGATCACCACGGCCACCATGCCGAGCAGGCTCGTCGCCGCGGTCAGCAAGCCCGCCACAACGGAGATCCGAAGCGGAGCGATCGAAAAATTGAGGAACATGTTGAGCCAGAGCCAGAAGAGTTTCGCGACGGTGTAGTTCGAGTCCGCGTGCTCGCGTTCCCGGTGTTCCACCTCGACCTGGGTGACTCGGGACGTCGCCCGCAGGACCAGGCCGTCGATGTAGGGGAAGGCGCCCCGGTAGCGGACGATCTCGTCTACCAGGAACCGGTTCATCACCTTGAAACTCGAGAGATAGAGTTCCGGCGGCTTGTCCAACAGGAAGTTCGCCACCCGGTCGTTGAAACGACTCCCGAGATTCCGGAACCAGCCGTGGCGCTTTACCCGGTAGTGCCCGTAGACCGCGTCGTTCTCTCCCTTCCGGATCTCGGCGTAGAGCTTCTGCACTTCCTCCGGCGGGTTCTGGCCATCATCGTCCAGCACCGCGACGTAACGGCCCGCTGCGACGTTGAGGCCCGCCATGACCGCATTGTGCTCGCCGAAGTTGCGGGCGAGGTGCACGAAACACACGGTTGCCGGGTGCGAAGCAGCAAGCGCCATGCAAGTCGCTTCGCTGTCGTCTTCCGAGCCGTCGTTGACGAGCACCACCTGGATCGCGAGGTCGCGGAAACACTCGTGAATCCGCTCGACCACGTCCGCCACGGTGTGAGACCCGTTGTAGACGGGTATGACGAAACTGAGTTCAACGGCGTCGCTAGTCATCGGTCGAGCCCCGGCTTCCAGTATAGGGGTCAGTTCGTATCGAAACCGCTGGCGAAGGCCGGCTGGTACTGCGCGGGAATTGCATCTCGCCACGGCCAGGTGCGCGCACGCGCGGCGCGTCCGCGCAATACCCCGGGCTCCTGCCAGGCACGGCGCGCCGCGCGGCCGGCAGCTGCGTAGAACGCCGCGGCCTGCTCGGGAGCCATTCCCGCGGTCTGCGCCGCGAGCACGGCGGCGAGGTCCCCGGGGCCGGACCCCGGCGGGCCGAGGATCCAGGCCGCGCTGCGCGTGCCGAGGTCGCGGGCAAACGCTGCCGCCCTCCCCTCGGCAAATGCCTGCCCCGAGTCGAGGGACGGCTCCCAGGCGAGCGGGCCGCTCTGCCCGAACCCCCGGTACCCGGCATACCCGCGCCCCCAAGCCATGGCGTCGGGCGCGACCAGACCACCGGGGAGCTCGAGAGCCGGGATGCCGTGAATCTCGAACGTCGCTGCCACACGCGCGAGCGACGTTTCCAGCGCGGGGCGGTCCTCCGGTGCAAAGCGCTCCAGCAGGGGCGCCAGGCGATCGGGTTCCTGCGTCAAGAGCGGCGCGAATGCCACTGCTCCGTAGCGGACCAGGCCCCGGCGAAACGCAGCCCGCTCGGCGTCGGGAAGTTCGCGCAGCTGCACCCCGGCCTCCCCGAGCGACCCCCACGCCACCCAGGCGATGCCGATGCCTTCCCAGACGGACTCCCGGTCCCCGGGCGGGACCCCGGCGAGCACGTCGCTCCAATGCTCCGGCTCGATCGCCTCGAAGACGCGCCGACCGAACCCCGTCCAGAAGTAGGGTCGAATTCGGGGCGGAAGCGCGGCCACCTCCCCCGGCGCCAACTTCCGGCCGGCGACCTCCCCGAAGAGCTGCCAATCCGTTCCCTGGAGAGGCGCCTGCAACGCGGTGAAACGGCTCCCCGCCACGACGCCTGCCTGCGCGAGCAACCCGATGGCGACGAGACTACCGGCGGCGACCGCCCCCCAGCGGCGCACGGAAGCAAGGGCGGCAACCGCTGCGAAGAGCAACGGGTAGACCGCCACCAGGTACCGCGAACTCCCGTCCGGAGCGCTGAAACAGAACGCTGCGAAATGGGCCAGGGTTCCCGCCAGCACCAGGATCGCCACCGTGCGCCGTTCGGGGCTTGCGAGCCAGCCGAGGAGCCCGACCCACGCCGCGACGACCCCAGCCAGCCACAGCCACGCGGCCGCGGAACGCACCCCCGCACCGCCTGGGAGGTCGTACCCCGCGAACAACCCTTGGGTCACCAGGAGTTCGAGCCGACCTGCCGCCTCGACGAGCCCCGGTCCAACGCCGAGCGGACGCCCCTGGAGGAAGAGCGCCTGGCCGCCGGTTTCCGCCAGGGTTCCCAACCAGGGCAACAGCCCGACGGCCAGGCCAGCGACGGCGGCGAGCCATACCGCGCGGGGGCGCAGCCGGGAAACCCACAGGCCGCCGAGCGCCACGCCGGCGGTGATCGGAACGGTCGAGTAGGAGAGGAAAACCCCGATACCGGCGGCCAACCCCGCCGCAAAAGCCCAGCGCCGCGCAGCAGGGGCTGCCGGGGAAAAGCGGCTGCAGGTCGCCAGGTAGAAGACGAACCCGATCCATGCCATCGCCTCGGCGTGGTCCCCCTTGGCGATCAGCGCCGTGCGCACGAAGTTCGTCGGCGCAAACACGTAGAGGGCCGCGAAGACCAGCGCCGCCCGGGAACCGAGCCAGCGGCGCGTCGTCAACAGCCAGAACAGGCCGCCGAGGACAGTCACGAGCACGGGCAACAGCTTCAGCGCCAGGTACCCCGTGCCAAAGCCTTCCTGTATCGCGCGGGCGAACCTCGAGAACACGAGGCTGCCGCTCCCGTAGGGCATGAAGCGGTAGGGGAGTTCGAGACCCATCCGCATCGCCTGGGCGGCAGTCCCCGTGTAGAGCTCCTCCCGGTCGTAGAGCGGCCGCTCCGGACCCGCAGGCCAGCGCGCGCTCAGGTGCGCGGGATCGACGATCTCGATCACCCGCTCTTCCGCCGGGTCGAGCCCCGCAACCAGGAAGAGTCCGCGAGTGACCGCGAGAAGCACCAGGAACAGGACGACGCCACGGGGCCGGCTCACGATGGGGAGACTATGCCGCCTTCGCCCCGGCCCGGCTTGCGCTGAAGAGAGGCTGCCCGCTTGGCCCCGGCCCGGCTTGCGGAGAGGCCGCCCGCTTGGCCCCGGCCCGGCTTGCGATCCGCTCGGGGCAGCGCATCATGGGTCTGTGCCGGGTGCAGGCCCTGTCTCGCGTCCGCTCGAACTGCTGCCCTGGGCCGGGCTCCTTGCGCTCGCGGCATGCCTCGGGCTGAACCAGATCAGTTCGTTCGACTACTGGTGGATGCTCCGGACCGGACAGCTGATCGCCGAGACCGGCGCCGTGCCTCGGGTGGACCCCTACACCTACAGCGTCCCCGGCGCGCGGTGGATCGACATCCACTGGCTCCATCAGCTGGGGCTCTGGGGGCTCTATCGCCTGGGCGGCCACACGGCGGCCGGCGCCTGGCAGTTCGTCGCGATGCTGCTCGTCCTCGCCCTGGTCGCTCCGATCGGCCGGCGCCCGGGCCGGTCCTGGCTGAGCGTGGCCGCCCTTGCCCTGATGCTGCTCAACGGGGCCGACCGGTTTTCGCCCCGCCCCGAAAGCAGCAGTTTCGTGCTGCTGGCCGGGGTGCTCGCCCTGCTGGACCGCTTCGAGCGCCGGGGCGACGCCCGGGTGTACGCCATCGTGTTGCTCCAGGTCATCTGGGTGAATCTCCACGGACTCTTCGCCCTGGGCGTCGCGCTGTGCGGCATCCAACTGGTGGCCGAACTGCTCCGGAAGTGGGGGGGGGATCCGAAAGCCCGGGAGCGCGGGCGCGTCTGGCGCATCGCGGCCGTCACCGTGCTCGCGGCGGCGGCGGCCCTCGCGAACCCCAATGGCCTCGAGGCCGCGCTCTACCCCCTCGAACAATTGTCCATGATCGGCCCCTCGGAAAGCCGGGCCGCCTACGGGGTCCTGGAACTCCAGCCGAGCCTTGGAAGCCTTCCGCCCGTGAAGCTCTTCTTCTTCCTCGCAATCGCCGGTCTTTCAGCAGCGGCGTTGGCGCTCAACTGGCGCCGCGCACGCCTCGCGGACCTGCTCACCTGGATCGCGTTCCTCTACCTCGCCATCGGCGCGAACCGGAACGTCGCAATCTTCGGCATCGTGGCAGCACCGATCCTGGTCCGGAACGCCAACGCGTGGCTCGACACCCGGCCCGCCGCGCCGCGCCTGGCGCGCGCGGCCAGCCTGGTCGTGTTCGCGCTGCTCCTGGTACCTGCCTGGGACGCCGCACGGGGCGAGTTCTATCCGCGCCAGGGCCTGCTCAAGCGGCCCGGGTTCGGGGCCACGCCCTGGTTCACCCCCGGCCCCGCCGTGGACTGGATCGAGGCAAACAACCCGCCGGGGCCGATCGCCCACCCGATGAAGATGGGCGGCTACCTGGTGTGGCGCCTCTATCCCGAGCGAAAGGTCCTCGTCGACGGCCGGCTCGAAGTCTACGGTGCCGACCGCCTCCGGCAGCTGCTCATCCACGACGACAAGGATTTCACCCGACTCGACGGGGAGTACGGCTTCGGCACGGCCATCGTGCGCTTCACCGCCGAGGCGAAATCCGGGCCACTCCTCGCCTGGTTGGGCGAAAGCCCCGACTGGCAACTCGTCTATCTCGACGACTTCGACGCGGTCTTCGTGCGCACGACGGCGGGCTTCCCCCCACTCGACCTGGACGCTGCCGGCCGATTCGAGCGACTCGACGGCTCCCAGGGCTGGTTCGACGAGTTACGCCTGCGCAACCGCACCCACTTCCTGGTGAGCGCCGGCCGCCCCGACCTGGCCCTCGCGACCTGGGACCAGTTGCTTGCGGCCTTTCCCGATGCGCAAAACGGCCGGCGGATTCGCGACTGGCTGGCCAGCCAAGCGCGACGCTGAGTTCGCACCCGTTGCCGCGGACACCCTGCGAAACGGTGGGGCGTTTCCGCCGGCGCCCCGGCCGGTTCGCGCCACGCACTTCGGCGGCAGGAGCGGCTCAGCTGCCCGGAGGAGCCTCGGCCGACTCTTCGTAGTCGGGACCACAGAACCCCGTGCGCACGAAACGGACATAGAGGTCTGCTGTAGACCCGACCCTGGACTCGAATAGACCTGAGGCAATATTTACGGCCCACCGGAGAAAGCCGTTCGGAGTGCTCGTCCAGTAATTACTGTCCGCGACAGGATCCCCACCGGCCTCCAAGAACCCTGGATCGAGACACGGCGCCGGAGGGACACAATTTCCCTGGCCGGGAGCCGCGTACGGCCCGGTCAGAATTGTCTTGTACTCGACGGCGGACGGAATCCGCCAGTCGCACCGGTTCGCAAAACAGCCGTACGGTTCGGAGAAGTCCGGCACTTGGGAGGTGCCGTTGAGCAGTGGCAAGGCGTCTGACCCAAGACCCGGATAGGTGTAGCGGTTGTTTACGTTATTGACCTGGTTCGGCGTGTCACACTGATCCGGGGGAACCGTGTTTATTAGGTTGGGGGGCGGGGACGGGTTCAGATACGGACCCCTACAACTGCAAGGCGCCGGTTCCTGCTCCTCACAAAGGTTCGCGTTGACGAACGGGATCACGGTCCCGGTCTTTCGCTCCCAGAGCAGGCCGTTCTTGTTGTCCGCAATGGTCACACCGTCGGGGCACGCCTCGAAACGGGGCACCACAACTTCTGACGCACCCGCGGCGGCAGATTCGATCGACGCGCAGGTCACGGTGCCATCCGCCGCGATGGCGGAGATGGCCTGCCCCACGGCGCAACCGCCGCTCACCCGCGCCTGCAACACCGTCGTATCGGCCGAAAACTCCGCTTGGTCCAGGTTCAGTCCGGCCCCGGCGCTATAGGTCGTGCCAGCGCCCCCGGCAGCGTGGGCTTCACAGGTCACCGTACCATCGGCAGCGATCGCCCGGATCGAAGACCCCACGACACAACTTCCGCTGACGCGCACCTGGGCCGCGGCGGCAGTGGCCTGGGCCGCGTCCGCAGTGGCCTGGGCGGCGGCGGCGTTCGTCACGGCCGTGTTCGCCGTGCCCTGGGCGGCGGAGACCCCGATGGCGCTGTCATCTACCGCCATTTTCACGGCATCGAAATTCTCGTTCACCTCTTCCGCCGTCGCGACCTCGCCGTCGACGAAGGTGTTCGGGACCGTAAGCGTTTGCTGGGCCGCGACCCCGAGCGGGATCGCCAGGACGACGAGCATCAAGGCCAGGCCGGCGCGGGGTCGGCCCCGGCGCAGCGTCCAGGCCGCGGTCACCAGGAGGGCCGTTGCGAGCGCCGCCATGCCCAACCCCCCGACCGTCGGGACCGCGAGGACGCTACTGCCCCACACCATCTGTCCCCAGGGCTCTTCGCCCCACACGGCAAAAGCGTTGCCGGGAAACCCAGCGAGGGCGGCGAGCGCCCAGGCCGGCGCCAGGCATCGTGTCGAAATTCGCGCGCGCAGTCGTGCGCCGCCCATCAAAGGCCCTCCAGTGCCAACAAGGAGCAACCCTACCACTTTTGGCCCTTCGCGACGTACCCTCCTTGGGGGACCCGGCACGCAGATCGCTGAAAAATCTCGGGATTTCGGGAGTATCCGGGCGCTGGGCCGCACCCGCCGCGAGGACGGCAACGCCGCGCCATCCTAGAGGTCCGCGTGGGCCGTCCGGGGCAAGGTTTCCTTGGTGATCCGCAGCAAGGTCTCGACGATCTCTTCGCTGTCCATCAAGGCGGGCAGTGCGGCCCAGCGGTCGGTCCGGTCGTTGCCGAAGGTAATCAAGCCCGAGTGCTCGGACTTGTCGGCATCGACGATCGGATCGAGGTCATAGACCCCGAGAGACCTCCGGACCCGGTCGATCTCGTCGTAGTCCCCGGTCAGGTAGAGCCAGCCATCCTTTTCGCCGCCGTTGCGCGCGATGTAGTCCCGGAGCGTGGCGGGATCGTCGACCTTCGAATCGATCGTCAGCGACAGGATCAGGATGTCGGTCCCCATTCGGTCCCCGAGCATCTCGTGCACACGCCCGAGGTTCTGGGCGATGGGGAGACAGATGTTTTCACACGAGGCATACATGAAGTTGACGATCACGATCCGGTCCTTCACGAGGTCGTCGTAGAAGTGAACGGTCTTCTCGTCGTGGGTGATCAAGAGGGTATTGGGAAAGCGGTCCGAGTGTTTCTTCCGGCCACCGGCATCTCGGGCGGGGACCGCATGGAAGTCCGGGGCCGCCTCGTTGTACGACGGTTTCGGAGCGACGGCTCCTCCGCCAGCGTCCTGGCACTCAGCGTGCTCGTCCCCAGCCGGGAACTCCGCACCCCCCCAAGCCGGCGCCGCCGCCAGCCCGACAGCGAGCACGAGCCATCCCAGCCGCCGGCTAGTCATCGTGGTTGTCCGGCGCGTCTGCGCCGGGCGGCCCGGGACGGATCTGTCCAGCCGGCGGGCGGGGGAAATCGGTTTCGGGGAAGCCGACATTGCGGTCCTCGAGCAGGTCGACATCGCCCTCCCGTTCGAAGAACACCCTGCCGAACCCATCGGGAGCAGGCGCTTCGTCCTGCACCATTCCCGACACCTCGATGTAACTCGAAACGCCGTCTGCGGAGAACTCGGAGCTGTGCGGACGGTTTCCGTCGTTCAGGCTCGGCTGACCCGCGGGTCGGGGGTCGAAGACATGCATCATGCGCATGTCCTCGTGCTCCAGGACATGACAATGGAACACGAAGGGTCCCGTGAACGTTCGGAACTTCATGAAGAACTCGGTCTCCCCGTTCCGCTCGAGCGGCGACACGTCGACGTTGTTGACGTAGCCCGCCGGGAACTCGGGGTTGATCTCCCCGCTCGGCAAGTGCTTCGGGATCCCGTTGAACTTCTGGATCTCGTGCGCTTCGAGATGGATATGAATGGGGTGCGACCAGCCGCCAGACTTGTTCTCGAAGACCCAGCGCTCGGCGCTGTTCAGTACCGGGGTCGCATTGGTCGTCCGGGGGCTGAAGAACTGGTTGTTGACCTGCCAGGCACCGTTCCGGCGGACGAATCTGAAGTAACGGGTGGCCTGGATTTCGTCTTCCCGAATGGGCGTGAAGCACCGGATCGTGTCTCCGGCCTCCACGGTGACCTCCTCGACCGGAATCGAATCCCGGACGATGAATTTCAGCAGCGGCGTGGGCTTTTCGAAATCGACGCCATCGGCCCGGCGCCCGGTCTTCTGCTGCATCACGTTGTTCAGCCAGATGACATCACCGTCCTCGAAGTCGGAGAAATCGACGATGCAGTCCACGCGCTGGGCCATCCAAAGCGGGAAGTCGTGCCGCGCGACGGCGGTTTCGAGTTCCCACGTATCCTGTCCGATCTGGACGAAATCCAGCTCGCTGCCGTTCTCCGGCTGCAAGGTGAGCTGGTAGACCCGCGCGTTCGACGCGTTGAGGAACCGGAAGCGGTATTTGCCCTTCCCGACCTCGAAATACGGCTGCAGCTTCCCGTTGATGCTGAACACGTTTCCGAGCCGGCCGTTGTGATCGAAGAAATCGTAGGGAAGGATTTCCTCTTTCAGGTCGATCACCTGGTCCATCAGGGCCATGGGGATGTCCTGCGACCCATAGAACTTCGGCAGCTTCCGCTTGCCGTCCACGAGTCTCGTCATCTCGACTTCGTGGTCGTCCTGGATGAGGTAGAAGCCGGCAAGCCCCTGGCAGACCAGGTAGCCCGTAATGTCCATGCCGTGCTCGTGGTACCACATCGTCGTCGGCAAATCGGAGAGGGAGTAGGGTCCGCGATTGCCCTTCTCGGCGATCTGCCGCGGCGTCAGCCCTTCTTCGTTGACGGGTTCGGCCGAATCCCGGGGGCCGACGTTCGGGTAGTAGTAGTCGCGTTTCTGGAACGGGAGGATGTAGAAGTCGGGGTAGCCGTCCGAGTGGGCCGGCGTATGGTCCCCGTGGAGGTGGACCGAGCATTCCGTCGGTTCTCGCTGGCCACCGGCCGGGGGCCGGAACTTGATCTGGTTGTCTACCCGGACGACCGTGGGCTGCCCCTGGCGGGCCACGATGGTCGGGGCCGGGAATTCGCCGGTCACGCTGAGTCCCGTCGCAGGATCCGGGTTCTGGGGCGGGCCGTCGTCGGGCGGAGACACCCCGGCGTCCCGGTAGGCGAGAATGTCGGTCACCACGCCAGGCGCCCACTCGTGACGCGAGTTACGGATTTCGAGGGCGTAGTGGGCTTCGCCGTTGCGGGTGTCGGGACGCGTCCACGGCTCGACGTTCCGGAGTTCGTCATCGTCGAAGAGATCCCAAGGATGGGCTTTCGTAAGACCCTGGCATTTTCCACGCTCGGGAGGCGGCGGGTCTTCGCTGTTGTTGGTGTTGGCAACAGAGTGGGTCGGGTTGTTGCGGGAGTACTCCGGCGCGATCCCGTGGTACACGGCCTCGGAACCCACCTCTGCAACACCCGGCGTTCCGGGATAGGGGTGCAGTGCGTTGGCCGCCCCGGGGTCGGCGTTCGTCGGGTTCACGAGCCCGTCGGTCGACTCCACGGCATCGTCGATGTCGTTCGAGTCGAATCCAAGGATCTTGGGCAGTTTGAACGTCTGAGTGAACGGCTTGTAGGTAACGTTGGTTCCGGGGAAACGAACGATACTGTCTGCTCCGGCGTTATCCTCGTCGTCGGCACCGTTGGAAGCGTCGCGGTCGCGATCGCGGTCGCGTTTCCGGTCGCGGTCGCGTTTCCGGCCGCGTCCGCCACGGCGCGCGAGCGCCGATTGCCCCATCAGGAGATTTCCGAGACCCGTGATTGCGCCCGTCTTCAGCAGAAATCGCCGACTCAGCCCCATTGTTGCACCGCCCTTTCTTTATGGCCCCGATTCGGCAGCTAACGCGCGCCTACTTCCAATCCGGTGCGCGCCCCAACCCGGAACCGGCTTACAAAACCGAGGTGTTATAGACCCATTTGCTGGACGGTTTGGTACTCGAATCGGCTCGGTGGAATCCGGTAACCGCGCGGTAAGTTTCCGGTAAATCGGCAGCTAGCGCGCAACTAGTCGGCAGCGCGCCGTTTTCGCGATTCCGGGGAGCGGGGGCGCCCGCGTCGGAGACCGGGGCGCGCGAGTCGGCACCCGGTTGGCGAGCGACTCCACGAAAAGCGAAGGCCCTGACGCGCCGAAGCGCGACAGGGCCTTCAGAACCTGGAGCACGAGACCGGGCTCGAACCGGCGACCCCCACGTTGGCAACGTGGCGCTCTACCAACTGAGCTACTCGTGCCCGAAAACGGGGGCCGACCATAGCACCGGGCTCCCTCCCCCGCCTCGGGGAACCCGGGTCTAGAGCTTGCGAATCTTCTCTA
>JAYZFQ010000152.1:0-15466 GCA_036336695.1 Myxococcota bacterium | reverse complement strand
CCTGCTGGATCGATTGCCGGCCATGGGCTTCGATCGCTTCTGCGCCCCCGATGGCGCCTTCTACATCTATTGCCACATCAAGCACATGCACCAAGACAGCGTGCAGTTCTGCATCGAAATGCTGGAGGGGGCCGGCGTGCTCGCGGCACCGGGGTCGGATTTCTGCCCGGAGACCGGCCAGCACTTCATCCGGTTCTCCTACGCAGGCGCAACCGAGGAGATCGAGACCGCCCTCGATCGCATCGCGCAGTGGCGCGGCAAGGCATGACGCGGCGTCCAGCCGGGTCGCCACCGATGTGCGCGTGACACTGCTGGAAACCGAGGGGCGAGGCAGGGCTGCCGAAATCGAACTCGCCGGTCACCGCCTCCGGGTGGTCGACCGTATCAGCCCGGCAGACCGCCCCTCGCCGCGCGGCCCGGTTTCCCGGCCGAAGCTGGAAGTCGTCACCATCGCGGCCCTGACCTCTCGGCTCCCGGGAGACACACGATCCGCGAACGAGTTGGCTCCCGATCACGGCTGGCGTTACAGGGCGCGCGGGACCATCGTTTCGACCGGCCCGCTGGTCGCCGACCTGGGGATGCTGCGCCTGGAGCTCACCGACCTGAATGCCGACGAATGGAACGTCGGAGACCGACTCTCCCTCGCCATCGATCGCATCATCCTCACGCGGCAGCGCGCCAGGCAAAGAGGGGACGCCCCGTGTGAGTGAACTCACCAGCGACCAGCTCGCTGAATTGGTGCTTGCGCTTCGAAGGCTGGAACGAGAACTCGCCGTCGTCCAGGATGCGTCCGCGGAGGGCGCCGCGCCCGTAGATCTCGACCAGCCCATCGGCCGGATCTCTCGCATCGATGCGATCCAACAGCAACGGATGGCACGCGCGAACCGCGGGGCGATCCAGCAGCGCCTCGCACAGGTACGGGCCGCGCTGGGAAGGCTAGAGCGCGAGGAGTATGGAGCCTGCGCCGCTTGCGGGGAAGCGATCGGCTATCCGCGGCTACGGGCGCGACCGGAGACACCCCTCTGCATCGCCTGCCAGAGCGCTCGGGAGCGGCCGGGCTAGCCCGGCACGCCGCTGAAGACCGGAAGCCGCTCTCGGGCCGAAGCGGAGGCTTCACCGCGGAAAATCTCGACAATTTCCATCCTGCCGGGTATCTAGGTTCAACGCCCAACTACCTGAGGGAACTCTCTCCACTCACACTCTCCAAAGGATGCTCCGCATGCAGCTGCACCTCCTCCTCTTCGCCCTCCCCCTCGTCTTCACGCTCACGAACATGGCCGCCGCTTCGGAATGCCCTGGCGTCGCCTTCGACGCCAGGGGGCGGATTCAGAAGCAGGAGATCACGCTTCCCCGGCTCGGCGACGACTGCACTGCGACGGTGCGGGCCTCTTCCCAACTCGCGAACGCATGCCTCGTTGTCGAAGAGAAGGTGGATTGCGATCTCGGCTTCGGCTGCAGCGTCGAGGGCGTCAGCGCGACCGTCACCGGCGATGGCGGCACAGCCTGCGTCGCGTTTTCGACGCTCGACAGCTCCGGCGATGCGAAACTCCGCTCGCGCTGCAAGAACGCTGCTGGAAAGACCCGACTCCGGCTCGAGGTAACCGACTGCACCGCTCGCCCCCTCTTCGGGGCTCCGGCTGCCCCGACGCCCGGGGCCGTGCTCTTCGTCGACGACCCGAAGGCCGTGATGCCCCTGCTGGCGGCGGATGCCCGCTACGACGGAATCGGCGTCATCGCAGAATTCACACCGCAGGAGCGCACCAACTTCAGTCAGACCTACACAATCGGCATGACCTGCGGGCTCCCCAACGGCAGACCGCTCGACCCCTGGTGGCCCAACACGCCTTTCGCGGGTGCCACCGCAAAGGACCGCGCCGAGGCGATCATCAAGGTGGGACTCCAGTATCCCAGCGAATACCCGCAGGCCACCGAAAACATCATCTACAGCCAGGATCTCGCCTACCTTTCCAAGGATCCCGGCGCTGGCTACGCCCAGGCGGCGGCGCTGATGTGGGTGGCCTCTGTCAAACTGGCCAAACCCGCCCCCCAGCAGGGACGCGCCGTCCCCACCTGGCCGAACCTGGGGAGCGCCCTGGTCGCGAGCCTCAACTACGACGCCACCGATCTCCAGAACAAGATGACCGCGGCCCTCCCGCTGGATACCGCTCACTGGGATTTCACGCCGGCCAGCTTCCCCGGGTTCCTCCTCGCGAACGACCTGGTCGATGGGATCATTGCCCAGGAGTACAGCAAGCCCGGAACGCTGCCGGTCCCCCTCGCGGCAGGCATCCAGTACGTCCTCCAGTCGAGCACGGAGAGCCAGTTTCTTCCCCTGCCCGCCTCGTCCGACTCCTGCACGCCGACGGCGTTTCCGTGGACGAAGTCGCTCTATATCCCGGCCGCTTCCCTCGCGGCGGCCACCCCACCGGCGATCCAGGCGATCGCGGCGCCGCGAGTCTGCCCCTGACGCGAGTCGGCAAACGGCAGCGTCAGGACTGGAACTCGAGCCCTTCGTAGCCGCTGCTTACCACGGCCTCGCAGCGCTCGCGGTAGAGCGGTTGGCCACCCGCGTAGGGCGCCACGACCCGGGCCTTACCCGGAATGTTTGCCCCCACGTACCAGGAGTCCGCCCGACCGACCAGGGAAAGCTCGGCCACCTCGGCCACGTGGGCGACCCAGGCATCCTGGGCGCTCTCGGACGCCTCGACGCGTGTCTTTCCCGTCTCCTGCATGTGGACGATGCAGTCCGCGATCCAGTCGACATGGTGCTCGATCGCGACCGGCATGTTCACGAGGACCGAGGGGCTGCCGGGCCCGGTAATCGTGAACAGGTTGGGAAAGCCCGCCACCTGGATGCCGAGAAAGGTCCGCGGCCCTTCCGCCCAGGCGTCGGCGAGCCGAAGCCCGCCGGCCCCCTCGATGTCGATGCGGAGCAGTGAACCCGTCATTGCATCGAACCCAGTGGCGAAGACGAGGACGTCGAGTTCGAAGTCGCCGGCCGTCGTGCGGAGCCCCGTCTCCGTGATCTCCTGGATGGGCGTGCGCTTGATATCGACCAACCGGACGTTTTCGCGGTTGAAGGTCTCGTAGTAGTCGGTATCGATGGGCGGCCGCTTGGACCCGTACGGATGGCACTTCGGACACAGCACTTCCGCCGTCTCCGGGTCCTTCACCGTCTCCCGAATCTTGCTGCGCACGAACTCAGCCGCGATCTCGTTCGCCTCGGGGTCGAGAAGCAGGTCGTTGAAACCACCCCAGAGGAACTTGAACCCCCCCTCCTTCCATAGACCCTCGAGGATCTGCTCGCGCTCTTCGGCAGAGACGTCGTGGGTGCTGCGCTCGATGGGGAAATAGGGAAATCCCGCGGGAGATTCGCGTGTGCGTCGGAAGATTTCCGGGTAGTCCCGCTTGATCCTGGCCTGGTCCGCCGGGGCAAAGGCCTTGTGCCGCGCCGGCACGCTGAAATTCGGCGTGCGCTGAAAGACCGTGAGCTCGCGGGCCGCCGCGGCGATGACGGGCGTTGCCTGGATTCCCGTCGATCCGGTCCCGATCAGTCCGACGCGTTTTCCGGCGAAATCGATGCCCGCTTCGGGCCAACGGGCCGTGTGGCAGAGTTCCCCCTGGAAGCGCTCGCGCCCCGGAATGTCGGGAAGGTTCGCCGCCGAGAGGCACCCGACGGCGCTGACCAGATACCGGGCGGAAACGCACTCGCCGTGCTCGGTGCGCACCTCCCACCGGTTCGCTGCCTCGTCGAAGCGCGCGGCGGTGACCCGTGTCGAGAGCTGGATGTCCCGGCGCAGGTCGAAGCGATCGGCCACGTGGTTGAGGTAACGCTCGATCTCGGGCTGCTCTGGATACCTCCCCGTCCATTCCCATTCCTGGGCGAGACCCGTGTCGAAGGAAAAGCAGTAGTAGAAGCTTTCCGAATCGCAGCGCGCCCCCGGGTAGCGGTTCCAGTACCACGTGCCACCGACACCCGCGCCGGTCTCGAAGACCTGCACCGTGAGACCCAGCACGTCCCGAAACTTGTAGAGCGCATAGAGGCCCGAGAAGCCTGCGCCGATCACGACAACGTCCAGTTGTCGCGGGGCCGCTCGGCCTTCGCTGCCCTGTCGACTGTCCATGGCCTCTGCGCCGCCTGCCGCACCGCTTTCGGGAATGTCCGCGCCCATGACGATGATCGAACCGCCGGCTACTCGGCAGCCGCGTCCTTCGCCTCTTCCTGGAGCTTCTGCATCGCGCGCTTCTGGGCTGGCGTCAGCCCGGTCCGCGGATGCGGACAGCGATCCAGGCAGGGGTGAAACGTGTCGACCGCGCAGACGTTCCGGCAATCCCGTTCGAAGTCTCCGTTGGGGTCCTGCGGACACTTCTTCAAGCACCCCATCATCTTGGTGTCACAGGCCTCGAAGCAGTCGATCCGGTTCTCCTCGGCGCCACTCGCACCGGAAAACGCCAGGCCGCCCATGGCCACGGCGAGCAACAGCAAAATCCGTACACCCATCTTCGTGGTTCCCTCGCTCCGCTTCCGGTCGACGCGTCATGCATCGCCCGCGTGCCCAGAGAGTATCGAAACCCGCCGGCCGGGACGGCAACCCGTGCAGAACGGCCGTTCTCCCGCCGGGCTTGCCCGCGCCCCGCTTCCCGTCGCTTGGAACCCGAGACGAAGTCGGATACCAAGGGGCCACGCCCGGCTGGAGCGGGGAGCCCCTTGCACGACGCCGCCGCCATCTACGTTCCCATCACCCTCGTTGCGGCCCTGGGCTTCGCGGCAGCCGCAGTGGCACAGCAGGCGGCGGCGGCGCGCGAGACTCCCGGGGACGCAAGGGGACGCTCCTTCCTCCTCGGGCTCCTGGGGCGACCGCTCTGGCTCGCCGGGCTCCTGGCATACATCGCCGCGTACGGCCTCCAGGTCTGGGCGGTGAGTCTCGGACCCGTCGTGGTCGTGCAGCCGTTGATCGCGGCCCAACTGGTGTTCTCCCTGGTCCTCGGCACCCTTTTCATGGGCCGAAGACCGGGGGGTCGGGAATGGCTGGGCGCCGCCGCCGTGACCGTCGGGCTGGCGGGCTTCATCGTGGGAACCGACCCCTCGGCCGGGAACCCCGACGCAACGACCGCCGGCTGGGTAATTGCCAGTATCGCCACCGGACTCGCCCTGTGCGCGGCGCTCGCCCTCGGGTTGCGCACTCACGACGCCTTGCGCTCTGCACTCTTCGGCACCGCGGCGGGGATCTGCTGGGGATTCATGATCGTCTTGATGAAGGTCGTCACCCACCGCCTGTCGGAGACGTCCGGCTGGAGCGCGTTGGGGGAGATGCTGAGCCAACCCTTCGTGTACGGCCTCATCGCGACGGCCCTGGGCGGATTCATCCTGCTCCAGCGGGCCTTCCAGGCGGGCTCTCTCACCCATGCCCTGGTGAGCTACACGCTCGTCGAAATCGTTCTGGCGGTGGGACTCGGGATCCTGCTCTTCGGCGAAAAGCCCCACAGCGGTGCGCTCTCGATCGTCATGACCTCGGTGTCGGCACTCCTGATGGCCGGCGGCATCGTGGCCCTCGCCGGCGCGAACGTCGACGACACCGAGCCCCGCCCCCGCGACCCCTGAACCGCGGCGCACCGCGCCGGTCCCGGGACCCGCGTCGTATAATCGCGCCATGACCAGCCGCATCGCCCACGCAGAACTCCTCGGCGTCACCGCGTCCAGCCTCACCGTCTCGTTCCAGGTCCAGGATGCCTCCGGCGAACCGGTGCCGGAAAACGCGCGTGTCTTGATCGACGGGGAAGTCCGCGCAGACGTCGATAGCGAAACGCCCACCCGCCTGGTGCGCATCGAGCACCTCGACGCCGCGACCCCCTACCGCATCGAGATTGAAACAGCCGAGGGTCGACCCGGGGCTCACGACGACTTCTTTCCCGAAACGGCGGCCACCCTCCCGGCTCCCGGCGCCCGGGAAGTCGCGTCCATCGCCACCCTGAACGATGTGCACTTCGGGGAGCAGAAGATCGGCGGCGTGCTCACGGCGGACAAGGAATACGGAGACGCGGCCCCGGGCTTCCCGGTGATCCGAGCCGGCGACACCGAGACCCCATACCCCCGCTTCATGAATGCCGACGCCGTCTCCCAGATCAACGACCTCGCTGTGGACGCGGCCGTGATCAAGGGAGACATTGCCGACCGCGGCCTGCCCGAACAGTTCGAGGAAGCCCGGAAGTGCTTCGCCGGCTTCACGGCGCCCCACCACGCATTGCTCGGAAACCACGACTACCTCGGACAGCGCGACGGGAAACCCGAGGACGGCTATGCGCTCCTCGGCCAGGATCCCGCGCCCCGGCGCGTCGAGATCGGGGGCTGGCACCTATTGCTCGTGGAAACGGCCCTCCCCGGCGAGCACTACGGGGTGATGGACGCGGAGCGCCTCGCCTGGCTCGACGACGCGCTCTCGACGTCCGACGCCGAGAACGCGCCCAGCCTCGTGGTCATGCACCACCAGCCGGTGCCCCCGGCGCATCGGGACGGCTACCCCAATTCGATCGGGCTCCTTCCCGAAGACTCGGTCCGCCTCTTCGAGATCACCCGGCGCCATCCCAGCCTGCGGGCGGTTCTGATCGGACACACCCACCGAAACCGCGTACGACGCTATGCCGAGGCAGGGGACGCCCCCTTTGCCGAAACGAGCAACTCCAAGGACTACCCCGGCTCCTTCACCCACTACCGCCTGTTCGAGGACGGTTCCTTCCACCAGGAAGTGCGCCGGATCGCCACGCCCCGCGCCCTCGCCCATTCGACCCGTTGCCGGGACCTCTTCCAGGGCCTCTACCGGAACTTCACCCTCGGCTCCCTCGCCGACCGCTGCTTCGCCGTCGGCCCCATGCCCTGAAGCCGTCGCCGCCGCGCTAGGCGGCACAGACGTAGTCGCGCCCTTCTCGGTAACCCATGGCCGAGAGCGCCTCGCGGATCCGGGCCCGGGGCCCGGCGCCGGCAACCGACGCGATGAGCCGGAGCGGGGCTGCACCCGGAACGAGATGGGGAAGGTCCTCGGGTCGAATGACCGGCGCGCCGTGAATCACCTCGCCCACGCGCCGCGGGTGGACCTCGACGATGTGCGATGGCTCGCTGCCCAGCGCGGCGAGCGCCCCCCGAAGCGCGCGTCCGGTACCCCCATAGCCCCAGAGGACATAGCTTCGCGGACTCCCGAGAAATTGTTGCTGGAGATAATGCGCCTTGCAGCGCGTGAACCGATCGGTGCGGTAGTCCGCCCCGGTTCGGGACAGGCTTCCCGGCGACTCCCGCCACCGCAAGAGCTTGCGCGCGACCACACCCACGACGTGGCCCGCCCCCAGCCAGCGCAAAACGAGGTCGTAGTCTTCGGGCCAACCCCGGTCTTCGTAGCCGAAGGCGTCCATCACTTCGCGGCGCGCAAAGAAGGTCGGGTGCGCAATGGGACACTCCACCAGGGCCTCGGCGCGCAACTGATCGGGGGTCTCGATTCCGTTGAGCCAGGCCTCGTATTCGAGCCGGCCGCGGCGCAACGATTCCCGCGGAAACACCTCGACGTGGGAGCCCACCACAGACCAACCCGAGTGGATCTCGAGGGCCTGGCGCTGCAGGCCCAGGCGGTCGGGGTGCATCCAGTCATCGGCGTCCATCCGGGCCACGTACCGCCCGGAGCATTGGGCCAGCCCCGCGTTGAGAGTGGGCACAATGCCACGGTGACCGCACGAGACGATGCGGATCCGGCCGTCGCGGGCTGCGAATTTCCGAGCGATGGCGAGCGTCCCATCCGTCGACCCATCGTCGGCGAGCACGCACTCCCACCTCGTTTCGGACTGGGCCAACACGCTCTCGAGGCACTCAGCGAGGGTCGCCGCGGCATTCCAGCACGGCAGGAGGATCGAAATCTCCGGACGGTCGATGGGTAGCTCTCCCCGGCGCCCCGGGGCGCTCCTGCAGGGTATGGAAACCAGCGCGACCCGTGAACCCTGCCGTGGCCGCGCGGTACCCTCCGCCCGTGGATTCAACGCGAGGGGAGCGGGCCGGCAGGGGACAGGAAGCCGGTGAACGGCTGCACTGGATCGACGGCCTCCGTGCGGTGGCCATTCTCCTGGTGGTCGCCCACCACACATTCACACGGCCGGCTTTGGTCGCGCTCCACAGCCTCGGACTGGGCGCCTACGAGCCCCTGGTCCTGCGCACGACCGCCGCCGGCGTGGAACTTTTCTTCGTGATCAGCGGTGCGGTGTTGCTCCGCCCGTACCTGCGCGAACGCCGCCCGTTCCGCGTGGGCCGCTACGCGCTGCGCCGGGTCCAACGCATCTGGCCCCCCTACTTCGTCGCGCTGGTGTTCAGTGCCGGCGTTCTTGCCCTCGCAGCGGCATTTCCCAACTGGTATTCCACGGCAAACCTGCCCCCGGTGGACTGGCGCGGTTTCCTGCAGCACGTGCCGATCGTGATGTTCGACCACGAAGCCCGGTACAGCATCGCGTGGTGGAGCCTGGCCGTGGAAATCCTTTTCTATGCCGCCCTGCCCCTTCTGCTCCTGCTCGGCCGTGCCGTTCCTCTGACGGCGCCACGGCTGCTCCTTCTCCTCGCCGGCTCGGTCGTCCTTTCCGAGGCGCTCGTGCGCCACCTGGACTTCGCGGTTCCCATCGACGCCGACCCACTGACGACCTTCTTCGTATTCCTACCCTGCTTCGTCCTCGGCATCCTCCTCGCCCTCCGCGACTGGACACCCGCCTGGGGATGGGCCTGCCTGGGCCTCGGGATCACTGGAATCCTGACCGCGGCCCTCGTCACGCCACTCAGTTACAACGCGGCCTACGGGTTTGCGTGGGCCGGAATTGCAGTGCTCGCTTCCAACGGCGGGCGGTTGCGGAACTGGCTTTCGCGTCCCGGAATGGTGTGGCTGGGCGAGCGCTCCTATTCCCTCTTCCTCATCCATCTCTCGGTGCTGCACCTCGTCTACTGGGCTTGCGCGCAGATCGAACCCGGCCGGACACTCCTGTACTTCGGCCTCACGCGCAGCCTGGGACTCGCGCTGGCAGTCGCGGCCACCCTGCTCCTTTTCCACGCGGTCGAAAAACGTTTCGCCCGCGGCCTGGTGACCGCAGACCGCTGGTAGCCCGGCCCGTGCGCCCTTCAGGCGCGGCAACTCTCGGCGAACTGCGCGAGGCACAGGTTGTACCAGGCCTCGCGATGGCCCCGCCCATGGAAGCCGACGTGCCCTCCCCCTTGCGGGAGCAACGGCGTCAGCTTCGGGGCCTGGCCCCACGGGTAGTCCCGGTAGGCATCGATGGGAATCCACGGATCGTTGTGCGCCTGGACGAGCAGCGTGGGCACCGCGATCCCGGACAGGAACTCACGCGATGAGTTTCGGGCGTAGTACTCCGCGGCCCCGGAGTAGCCGTTGCGCGGGGCCACGAAATACTCATCGAATTCGAGCAGGCTCTTGGCCCGAATCACGGCATCCCGTTCACCCCCTGCGAGTTTTGCCTCGGTACGGAGACTTTCGCGCCGGAGGGATGCGAGGATCGAGCGCTGGTACAGGCGGTTTCGCCGCGAACCGAAGCGCCGGGATGCCTCCGTCAGGTCGATCGGTGCCGACACCGACGCCGCCCAGACCAACGGGAACTCTCCAGCGTACTCGGCCAGAAACTTGAGCAGCATGTTGCCGCCCAGGGAAAAACCCACGATTGCGATCCCCGGCGCGAACAGTTCCGGCTCTCCTGCGAAGAGATCCCGCAGTGCATCGCGCAGGTCCTCGCTTCGCCCCGCGTGGTAGGAAAGGCGACAGGTCTCGCCGGAGGCTCCCGCACCGCGCAGGTTGACGCGAACCACGGGGTGCCCACGATCGAGCCAGTGGCGGGCCGTCGAGACCATGTAGTGGCTCTCGCTGCTGCCCCCCAGCCCGTGCACCAACACCAGCGTTTCCCGAGACACCAGGTTCCCCGAAGCTCCCGGCCAGTCCACCCGACAGGCGAGTGCATCCCCCGTCCCGTCGGTCATGGCGAGGCGAAGGTCACGAGACGCTCCACCCGGCTTCGGGGCATCAGGCGCGAAGAACACGTTCCGCAGCGTCTGGAGGTCGCCCCCCCGCCAGGGAGAGCGCTCGCGGAACTTCGGAAAGGAAATCGCTCCTCCCATCCACCTTGCCTCGTTCAGGGACGCACCTTCATCTGGTCGAGGAGCACCGCGCTGTCGAGGATCTCCCAGACCTCTACGAGCCGCCCTTCTCTCAGGCGTGCGAAGAAGACATAGCGGTTTTCGTAGGGGGCTCCGTGCCGAGTGGTTGCTCGCAGGGTGGCCAGGCACGCAGCGATGCCGTTCTCCACGGCGAACTCCATCGGCTCGATCTCGAGCGTCCCCGGTTTGTAGAAAGCCGCCGGAGCCTCGGCCAGGAACCGGAGCACCGCCTCGGGTCCCTCCAACGGGGGCTGACGCGCAAAGGGCGGCAGGTGCCAGACGACCTGATCATCCAGGACGGCCGCCACGCGCTCGGATCGACCCGCGATCAGGTCGAACAGGAACGTTTCGAAGATCTCGCGATCGGTCTCACCCATCGTCACCTCCAGAATCCAGTTGCCCGCAGGGCTTCGGGGCCCACCGGCTCGATAAGGCCCTGCAGCGGATCGAGACCGCCCGGTGCGAAGCCTACCCCAGCACCCCGGTCCCGCCCCCGCCCAACGCAACCGACTTGCATTCGGCAACGCCGCTGGTGTAGACGGAGACCTGCGCTCTAGGAGGAAGCCCCGTGCCCCGTGCGCGATCCAACGGAATCGAAATCGAATACGAGACTTCCGGCCCCACCGGCAAGGAACCCCTGCTGCTCGTCATGGGCCTGGGCACCCAGCTGATCGGCTGGCCCGACGAGTTCTGCGCCATGCTCGCCGATCTGGGCCACCAGGTGATTCGCTACGACAACCGGGACGTCGGGCTGTCCACCAAGTTCGACGACAGCGACTACGACACCGTGGCAGAAGCCCTCACCAAGTCTGCCGCAGGGCAACCGGTGAAAACCGCCTACCTCCTTTCCGACGTGGCGGCCGACGCCGCGGGGCTCCTCGACGCCCTGGGAATCGAGCGGGCCCACGTGGTCGGTGCCTCCATGGGAGGGATGGTGGCCCAGGCGCTGGCGATCGACTTTCCCGAGCGCGTCGCGACGCTCACCTCGGTGATGTCGACCACGGGCGAGCCGGGACTCACCCCGCCGTCGCCGGCGGCCATGGAAGTGCTGGTCCGCCCGAAGGCCATGGACCGCGAGACCGCGATCGAACAGGCGGTCGATACCTGGCGCGTCATCGGCAGCCCGGGCTTCCCCTTCGACGAAGCCCGCGTGCGGGAACGCTCCACCTTCGCATTCGACCGCTGCCATCACCCGGCCGGCTCGGAGCGCCAGCTCGTCGCCATCTTCGCATCGGGAAGCCGCCGCGAAGCCCTCGCTGGCGTAACCGCCCCCACCCTCGTCATCCACGGCGACGACGATCCCCTCGTGCCCGTGGACAACGGGCATGCCACCCAGGCCGCAATTCCCGGAGCCCAGGGCCTGTTCGTACCCGGGATGGGACACGACCTCCCCGACGCGCTGTTCGACTCGCTGTCCCGGGCGATCCACGAGCACACGGCCAGCCACCCGATCGCCTAGAGCCCTGCGTGTTGCGCCGAGTTCTCCCGATCGCGCTCCTGGCCTTCACGCTGCATTGCGCCCACGACGATCCGGCCGAGCGGAACCTGGGTTTGGCCAATCCGGCATCGGTGCACTGCGGCGCGGTTGGCGGAGAACTCCGCATCGAAACCCTCGGCTCCCGGGGCGAGATCGGCGTCTGCTACTTCGAAGACGGCCGGCAGTGCGAAGAATGGGCGCTCTTCCGGGGTACCTGCCCCGTTGGGGGCCGCCGGGTGACCGGGCTCGTCACTCCCGGTGCCCGGTACTGCGTGATTCGCGGCGGCCGGTACGCGATGACCCGACCCGAAAGCGGAAACACACCCGAGGCGGGTCGCTGCACGCTCCCCGATGGGACCACCTGCGACACCGGCGCTTCCGAACCGGAGGCCTGTCCCTGAGGCCGGGCGCCCCGTCATGAAATTCATCGGCCGTCCGCGGCTTCCCGCGTTCCTGCAGCGCCGGCATACCGACGAATTCTCCCCTCCGGCCTACTCCCGCCGCGACGCAGCAATCCTCGCGCGCGTGCGCGACGCCGGGCCCGAGGCCGCCGGCCGCACGTCCCAACCCCTCGCCGCCTACTGGGCCGGGCGCAACGGCACGGCTGCGGGCCTGCTCGAAATCAACCGCGCGCACGCAGAGCGCTACTACCAGCTTCCCGCGGAAGCGGCCCTCGACCCCGAGGCAGCCGCCGAAGCCCTGGGCGGCGGAGAACTCGTGATCGACGTGCAGACCCACTTCGTTTCGGACCGCCGGGAAGCGGCGGACTCTTGGTACACCGCGATCCAGGCGATGTACCGAAGCGTCGCCCCGGACTGGTGGAGCGGCGTGGAAGACGTCACCGCCTACGACATGGCCGAGTACCTGCGCTGCGTCTTCCTCGAGAGCGAAACCGCCGTTGCCGTGCTCACCTCGGGTCCCGGCCTCGCCCCGGACCGGATGCTCTTCAACCGGGAAATGGCCGCAGCCCGCGAGCTCCTGGATCGCCTCGGTGGCGAGGGGCGGCTGCTCAACCACTGCGTGGTGCACGCGGACGTGGCCGGAGAGATCGAAGGCATGGAACGCGAGCGCGACAGCCGGCATCCCGTCGGCTGGAAGGTCTACACGATGGGGGCCACCGACGCGTCGGGGACGCGCAGCGACGGCGGCTGGTACCTGGACGACGAAGCCACCGGGGTGCGCTTCCTCGAAACCGCCCGGGCCCTGGACGTGCGCCTCGTCTGTGCCCACAAGGGCATCAGCCAGCTGGTGCCCACGGGCTCACCACGCGACGTCGGGCCGGCCGCCCGGGCGTTCCCGGACATCGACTTCGTGATCTATCACTCCGGCTACGAATTCCCGACGGGAGACACCGCCGAAGAAGGCCCCTTCACGGAAGCGACGGCCAACGTGGGCGTGAACCGCCTGGTGAAAAGCCTGCGTGATGCCCGGATCCCGCCCGGGTCGAACGTGTACGCCGAACTCGGCACGACCTGGTTCTGCCTGATCCGTCGCCCGGAGGAAGCGGCACACGTCCTGGGCAAACTCCTGCTCGCCGTCGGCGAAGACAACGTCCTCTGGGGCACCGATTCCATCTGGTACGGGCCGAGCCAGGTGGCGATCGACGCCTTCCGCGCCTTCCAGATTCCCGCCGCCCTCCGCGAGCGTTTCGGTTACCCGGAACTCACGCCTGCGCGCAAGGCCAAGGTTCTGGGCCTCAACGCGGCCCGCGTCTACGGGATCGATCCCGGCGAGGCCCGCCAGCGCAACGCGCACGGCGACACCGCCTGGGTCCAGGCTGCACTACGCGAATACACCGCTTCCGGCAATCCGGGGCGGTAGCGAACCGCTTCGGGGCCGCAATCTCACCCCGGCGCGCCGGGTTTGCGCGCTACTCGAGGCCCAGGGAGCCCGCCGTTTCCGGCTGGCAGATTTGACGGGCCGCCTCGGGAACCGGAAAACGCTCGCCAGCACGCCGGGAGCGCACCAGGGTCGCCTTCAGACCGTTCGGCTGGATATTGCTCAGCCCGTGGCCGAGACAGCGCAGCTTCTTGCGCCCACCAGTCTGGCAGTCGAACACGAAGATCGGGATGGACGAGAGATTCGGGACCGGCTCCCCGTCCAACACGGCGTAGGCCTCTTCCAGCACCACCCGGTTTCCGATGCGCGCGCCCACCATGCAGAGGGTGCCGCGAGACCGACTCTCGCCGGCGTCATCCTCCGAGAAGTACGAGTTGTACCCGGTAATCAGGCCGTCTTCGTCTTCCTCCAGTTCCCAGCGCATGAGGGTCGACTCGCGGACCGGGCCCCCCACGTCCTGGAGCACGAACCGAGAAGCGGGCTTGGTGATCCAGACCCCGGTCAAGGACCGACGCTTGTCGGAATCGGCACTCGCGGCAACGGGCGCAACTACCCCGATCGCAAGTAGAAAAACGAACAGCTTCCGGAAGGAACCGAGCAGGGAACGCGGCATGGGAACTCTCCTGGTTAGAGGGCCGAAACAAGGGTGGGGATTGGACCACAAAACAGAACCCTCGGACAAGCCCCAGGTCCCGGGCGTAGTCGTCCCCCAACCAGGCAGAACTCCGCTCCCCTCGCCGCCGCTTATCTGTCGCCCTGGTGGACCCCCCGCCCGGATTGCGGCGGCGGGTCCCATAGAGCTAGTGCTCGCGTCGTAGCGCCCCTAGTTGCACGTCCCCATGCGAACGGCCCGGACGGGCTGGAGCGAACTCGAGTCACCACTGCATTGGTAATCGATGTCGCCAGCTCCCACTGCCCCGTTGGCGTCCCCGAAGTTCGCGCTCCATACGTCGGAGTCAGGGGTTACACCCGCGGTCATACCCTCGTTCGCACTCGTGGACGACCAGTAGCAGCCCGACGCAGTCGGCCCCGCCATTGCCGCGAAGGCCGCGTCGACGCACGGCGGCGTACTACAACTACGTTCCTGCCCCGGACCGGCTTCGGGGCCAACCAGAATCGTCTGAAGTTCGGAAATCTTCGGTACACGCCAATCACAGTGATTGGCAAAGCAACCGCCCGAAGTGTCCGGATCGAACACGCCGTTCAGCTGCGCCAGGAAGGTTCGGTAGGCCGTTCCCGCGAACATCAAGGGATTGTATCCCGCGAGGCCACCGCCAAGCAGCACTGCATCGATGCTGTACACGTTGTTCACATCGTGCGGGTTGGACGACGCGTTGAGGAAGCGTTCCCCATCCACATTCACCACTCCCTCCATTCCGGAACGGGAGCAGTGACTACCCACCGCGCAGTGGTAGGGGTAGACACCCGGCGTATCGTACGCACCCTCGGGGGATTGGAACACGTTCCCCACCTCGCGGGTATTGCCGCTATCGAACCCGCCATCCGCGGTGCAGCTGCCCCCGCTCGTCACGCTGTGGAAGCCGCCTGCCCAGGTCCACGTGACCGAGTCACCCGGCGCGATCGTGATGTTGGCCGGCGAAAAGAAGCGGCCAGGACCCACCGTAACGGCATGATCCACCGCTTGCACGGCGTCGCCCGGGGTTCCCGTCTTCTTCTCCCAGAGGAGGCCCGTCTGAAGGTCGGCCACCGTTCCGTCGCCGCAATCCTCGAAGCGGACCACAAGTTCCTCGCTGAGGTACTCGAAATCGACCCAATCCCATCCCGATGTATCGGTGGCGCGATACCAGAGACGCACATGCACAAGACTGCCGTCTTCAGGAATTCCCGTGGCCGTCGCTGTCGTTTCACCGAAGAGATTACCGCTGTCGTAATAGTCATTTTCCCCCACGCTTGAACCCGCGTAGAGCCACCACTCGGCGACAGGCGTGTTGTTCGAGACCCATACAAAAGTG
>JAYZFQ010000151.1:0-7535 GCA_036336695.1 Myxococcota bacterium | reverse complement strand
ATCACGGGAATGATGCGACCGCCGATCATGCGCATGGCGCGCCACTTGAGACGGGTTCGCAGCCGGGGACGCGGGCTCTCGCCTCCCCAGGGTGTCCGGTTCTGCGTAAAGCTCGCGAGCTGTTGCGGGACTCGCGCTTCGCCCTTGGCTTCTTCCTGATCTCCGTCCCGTTCCGAGCGCTGTTGGGCTGCGAGGTCGTCCGCGGAAACTTCGGGTTCCGCCGTCTGTGCCGCGGGTGGTCCGAAGGAAAAGTTGTGATGCGCCACGATCTTTGCCCCGGATTCCTTGGCGATACGCGCTGCACCGCCGAAGTGGTCCGGGTGCGAGTGGGTGATGATCACCGTGTGCACGTGGCGCGTCTCGAGTCCGATCTGCTTGAGACGGTCCTGGAAGGCGCGCCAGGTCGACGGGCCGGGAAGGCCTGGATCCACGACAGCGGCGCCCTCGTTATCGATGATGGCGTAGCAGTTGACGTGTCCGAGTCCGGGCAGCCGAATCGGCAGCGCCATGCGCAGTACGTCCGGAGCGATCTCGACCACTTCGGGCGGCGCGGGTTCTTGTTCTTGTCGCTTGGCCATGGACGCACCGTAGGCGATTGCGGGGCGGGGTGCAGGGGTTCGTGCTAGCTTGGACGTTCCGCCCATGAGAACGCCCGTGCGTAGGGTCCATGAGAACGCCCGTGGGTAGGGTCGCCGCGTGGCTCGCCGCGTGCCTTGTCATGGGCTCGGGATGTGGAGCCGCTCCCCAGCCCCGGCTGGTGCTTCTCATCACCGTGGACACGCTGCGTGCGGCGGAACTCGGGGCCTATGGAAGCACGCGCGGACTGACGCCGAACCTCGACGCCCTTGCCCGGGACGCGAGTGTCTTCGGCCTGGCCTACGCGCCGTCCTCATTCACGTTGCCCTCGGTTGCAGGGCTGTTGACGGGCCGGTATCCCGAAGAACTGGGCATCCGGAACAACGAGTCGGGTCTACCGGACGGTGTGCCGACGCTTGCAACCGAGTTGGGCGCGCGGGGTTGGCAGACGGCCGCCGTGGTGGGCAACTGGGTGCTTCGGCGAGAGTCCGGCGTCGCGAGGGGTTTCGACCGCTTCGATGATCGCTTCCCCGACCGGGAGGCTGTGCGGCACTGGCCCGAGCGCGGGGCGGCCGCGACGACGGAGGTCGCGATCGAACTGGTGGAGGGTTGCACGGCGGTTCCCGGGGCGCGGTGTTTCGTCTGGGCGCACTATCAGGATCCGCACGGACCCTACGATCCGCCGCCGGGCTCGCGGGAGATGCTGCTTGCCGAAGAGCGGCGCGCCGAGGACGGCTCCCGGTCCCTGCCAGTGGGCCCGGACCACCAGGGCGAGGGCGCGATTCCGCGTTACCAGTTCATGGATGACCGGCGCGAGGTCGCCTGGTACCGCGCCGGATACCGGGCAGAGGTCGGCTACGTGGACGAACAGGTCGGACGCCTGCTCAACGCGGTTGAGGCCACCGGGCTGGCGGACCGGGCGGTGGTTGTTTTCACTGCGGACCACGGGGAGTCGCTGGGGGAACACGGTGTGTGGTTTGCCCACGGTTCGCGGCTGACGGACGAGCAGGTCCGGGTACCGCTGCTCGTGCGAATTCCGGGCCGGGAACCGGTGCTTCGGGAAGACCCCGTCTCCCTGGTCGACCTGATGCCTTCACTGCTGTCCCTGGCTGGGGAGGGCGCGGCGTTTCCGGGTGGGCCAGGCCGAGACCTGTTCGCGTCCGGGGCCGAGGCAGCGGGCAGCACGCCTTATTTCGCCACCCTCGCGGCGGACGACGATGAGCGCGTGGGGATTCTTTCGCAGGGTTTCAAGTTCGTTGCGGTCGAAAGGAATGGGACGTACACGGGGCGCCTGTACGCCGTGGGGGAAGAAGAGACCGATTTGAGTGCGGCGGCTCCTCAGGTGGCCGCGGCGCTACGCGCGCAATTGGGTGCGCTGCGGGAAGGTCTCGTGCGAGTCCCCGAAACCCGCCCGGTCCTCGATGAGGAGGGACGCGAGCGACTGCGTCAACTGGGATACCTCGAGGATTAGGGGCGCGTTTTCCCGGACTGACCTGCAGTGCCCCGGAAATCCGGTAACCTTGCGAATTGGTTGCTCGAGGCGTAAGTCGAGGGTTTCTTCGAGGGAGAGGGCGATGCGATCCATAGGTCTTGCGTGTGCCGTTCTGGCTGGACTGGTGCTCGTGGGTTGTGGCGAGACGGATCGGCTCCGAGCCAAGGCGTGGCTCGGTGGAGTTGATTCGCAGCTGGAACTTGCGCACCGCTATTCGGCGGGAGACGGAGTGACGCCCGACGAGAAGGAGGCCGTCTATTGGTATCGCAAGGCCGCCGAGCAGGGGAGTGTCGCGGGAGAAGTGGCCCTGGCTGTCCGGTATCTCGCCGGCGTGGGGGTCGAGAAGGATCCGGTGGAGGCGGTTTTCTGGCTTGAGCGTGCGGCGGAACAGGGTCAACCCGACGCGATGATGCAACTCGGAGCGCTCTACGTGCAGGGTGTCGGGGTGCCGCGCGACACCGACCGTGCCGGGCAGTGGTTCGAGCGCTCGGCGAGCCTGGGGAACGAACGGGCCCAGGAGGCGGTCCGAAATTTCCACCTGGCGGGTGCGCTTGGTGACCCGGTCGAAGTCGCAGCGTCGTACCGGGTCCGGGCGGAATCGGGCGATGCGGAAGCCCAGTTCATGACGGCCATGTTCTACGACCGCGGACTCGGGGTTGCTCCCGATTCGACGGAAGCGATGCGATGGGCACAAGAGTCCGCCGCCCAGGGCCATCCGATGGCCCTCGCCGTTCTCGGCAACGCCTACGCGAGTGGGAGCAACGTCCCTCTGGACTATCCCCGGGCGGTTGCCTACTACCGCAAGGCGGCGGAGGGTGGCTTCGCGGCGGCGCAATATTCGCTGGGCGATGCGTACCGGAAGGGCGTTGGGGTCGACGCCGACTCCGAACAGGCGGCCTACTGGTTTCGACAGGCGGCAGATGCCGGCCATATCCTCGCTCAGCGAGACCTGGCGGCGCTCTACGCGCTCGGCCAGGGCGTGCCCCAGGATTTCGGCGAGGCGGCGCGCTTGTGGCGCATGGCGGCGAAACAGGGAGAGTCGAATTCCCAGTACGACCTCGCGACCTTGTATGCAGAGGGCCGGGGGGTCGCCAAGGACCCTGCGGAGGCCGTGCGTTGGTATCGTGCGTCTGCGGAGCAGGGCAACCCGCTTGGACAGTCGAAGCTCGGCATCGCGTTCCTGTTGGGGGAGGGTGTGACAGCCGACCCCGTGCGCTCGTTCATGTGGCTGAGCCTCGCGGGCGACTCCGATCTGGTGGACGTCTCGAAGCCGATTGCACTCCTGCGTGAGCAGCTGACGGCGGAGCAACTCGTGGAGGGTGAGGAACTCGTCGTATCCTGGCGTGAGCGGCGGGCGAGTGCCGGAGGCTCGGCGAGGCCCTAGGGTGTTCCGCGCCGTTTCCGCACTGGGCCTCGCGATTCTGGTGCTGGGCTGTACGGAAGCGTCGACGCCCTTTCCCAACGTGGTGATCGTAACGCTCGAGTCTCTGCGCACCGACGTGGTGGGGGCTTACGGTGGGAGCAGCGTCGGGCAGCCTGAGGTTTCGGTGACGCCCGCCCTCGATGCCCTCGCCGATACGGCGACGCTTTACGAAAACGCGCACAGCGTGACGAGTTGGACACTCGCCGCTCACGCGAGCCTCTTCACCGGCCTCTACCCCGCCGCCCACCAGACCGAGGGGCCGCACGACCGGCTGGACGGGTCCTACCCCACCCTCGCCGAAACGCTCGAAGACCGGGGGTTCGCCACCGCGGGTGTCGTGAGCGGGCCTTACTTGCGCCGTCTTCACGGCCTGAGCCAGGGGTTCGAGGCGTGGTTCGACGACATCGCTTCGCCGGTGGACCCCCTGGCACACGACGATGTCACCAATCCCCAGATGCTGCGCGCACTCGAGGCATGGCTGGATACCCGCGACGCCGCTCGGCCCTTCCTCCTCTTCGCCTATTTCTGGGATCCCCATTTCGACTTCCAGCCTCCTCCGCCCTACGACGCAATGTTCGTGGACGAGCAAATGGAAGCGATGGATGCCTCGGCCTTCGATAGCAACCCCGCCATTCACCCCTACATGGCGGCGGAACGGCTCCGCTGGATCCGCGCGCAGTACGAGGGCGAGGTGCGCTGGACCGATGAGCACCTGGGCCGCCTGTTCGCCGCACTGCGCGAGCGGGGCCTGTGGGACGACACGCTGGTGATCGTGACTGCAGACCATGGCGAAGAGTTCTTCGAGCACGGCGAGAAGGGGCACAAGAAGAATCTGCACGTCGAGACCGTCCACGTGCCGCTGCTCGTGAAGTATCCTGGGCAGCGCGCAGGTCGGAAAGACGACCGGCTCGCGAGCCTCGTCGACGTCCTTCCCACCGTGCTGGATGTCGCGGGCATCGAGGCGGACTTCCCGGTGCAGGGCCGCTCTCTGCGCGCGCCGCTCGCTCCGGATCGCGCGATCTTCTTCGACCTGTTGGCGACCCGTTACACCCGGCGGGCGACGGGCGATGTCGCGGAACGCGTACAGCGTTGGCGCGCCGCGCAGCACGCCGAGCACAAGCTCATTCAGCGGGGGGAATGGGAAGCCGTGGTCGAGGAGCAGCTCTACGCGCTGGAGAACGACCCGGGCGAGCGCGAAGACCGTGCAGCAGCGTCGGTCGAGCGGCTGTCGGGCTTGCGCGACCGGCTCGACCGCCACCGGGCGGAGAGCGCGGGGATTGCAGCGGGTTACCAACGGGGAGGGCCCGCAGAATTGGGTCCCGAGGAGCGGGACCGGCTGCGCGCCTTGGGTTATCTCGGGTCTTGAGGCGACCCGGAACGTGCCCGCGCCAAGGCGTCCACGAAGCGCGGGTCCCCCGGGACCAGTTCCAGCGCGCGCTGGAAATGGAGCGCGGCCTGCTCCGGTTCGTCGAGTTCCAGGCTGACCTGGCCGAGGTTGAACCAGGAGAGCGCGTCCCGGGGGTTGCGTTGGACGAGCTCCTCGAAAGTCGCGCGGGCGGCTTCCAGGTTGCCCTGCCGAATTTCCAGCAATCCCCGGTTGCCGAGGGCCGGCACGTAGTCCGGGTCGAGGTCGAGGGCGCGCGCGATCTGGGCCCGCGCCAGGTGGTCTTGGCCTCGCTCGAGGTAGGCCGCCGCGAGGTTCGCGTGGACGCGCTTGTCTTCCAGGCGCTGGGACGCGGATTGCCAGAGCAGAACCGCGTCCCGCCACTCCAGCGCTCGTTCGTGGCTGAGTACCCCACCGGTGCTCGCGAGGACGAGCGTTGCCAGTGTCGCGGCGATGCGGACGCCGGCTGGCGGTAGGATGCGACGAAGGGCTGCGCGGCCGGCGAGCACGGCCAGAACCACGAAGCCGAGGGACGGCGCGAAGAGAAAGCGTTCGGCGAATAGCGCGCCGATGGGCAGCACGTGGGCGGTCGGGAAGAGGGGAAAGAGGAGCAGCGCGAAACCGCAGAGCGCTGTCGCCGGGCCGGGTAGAGCGGCTTGGGCTTTGCCAAACTGCCTGCACGCGAGGGTGACCGGGACGGCAACCGCGAAGACAAGGGCGGCCCAACCCAGCAGGGAATCCCAGCTCGGACCCTGTCGGATTCCGATCACGGCCTGATAGTAGAAATCGATTTCGAGGTTCGCGGGGGCAACGAGTTGGACGAGGTCGATCCAGAAGACCGCACCCATGGTCCAGAGATGGGCGGCGAGACCACTGCCGGACAGGACGGCGGTGTCGGGGGACACGCCGCCAAGGACCGCGCTGCGCACGCCGGCGTAGAGGAGCAGCACGAAGGCGTGGGGAAGCAGTCCGCGCAGTGCTTCCAGCGGCGCCCTCCCGCCGGGACGCAGGGCCATCGCGTGGACGGCCAGGATGCCCAGCCAGGTCGTGCCGGTTTCCTTCGAGAGGCAGGCGAACGCGTAGAGCACCGCGGAGCCGAGTACGGCCGGGGATCGCCAGGAACGGCCGCCGGCTCCGAGGAAAGCGAGGAGAGCGCCGAGGCCGAACACGAGCGCGAGGAGCTCGCTGCGACCGGAAATGCTGTCGACCGCATCCGAATGGACGGGGTGCATTGCGAACAGCGCCGCCACGACGAAGGCAAAACCGGGACCGAGTCGATAGGTGATCGCGAGGCGGTAGACGAGCAGGACGATCAGGGCGTACAAGATCGTGTTCGTCTGGTGGAACCCCGGTCCGTACATCCCGCGGGTCGAGGCGTCGACGGCATAGGTCATGCCGGTCAGGGGTCGATAGAGGGCGCGCTCGGGCTGGGTGGGTGGGAAGGGCAGGGCGAAGCCGCGGAGCGCGCTTCCGATGCTTTGGGCCGCGAAGTTCGTCTGGACGAAATCGCGATCGTCGTAGGTGAAGTCGCCTCGGTCCACGGGCCAGTGGACGGCCAGCACCGACAGGACCAGCACCCAGGGCGCGGCGCGGCGCAAGGCGTTCATTGCGGCGGCCCCCAATCGCTGGGGACGGTCACCTGGATCGTGACGACCCCCTCGGTCCCGGGATCGGTGGTGTCGGCGGAGACGACACGGATGGGCTGGCCGGGAGCGCTCAGTTCTGCGTAGGCGGCCAGGCTGTAATCGGCCAGGCCCAGGGCACTCCGGATGCCGATGCGCTCGATGGGCGCGGCGCCACCGACCGGGAGTTCTCCGAGCTTCACCACGTCTCCGGGCGCCGCGGCGGCGATGGCGGTGTCGAACCCGGCCAGGAAATCCTGCATCGCCGCGCTCACCGTGCGCCAACCCGGGTAGTCCTGTGCGGGGTCGGTGCGGGCGACGTGGCTGCAGACGAGCGTCGCGACGAGGATCGCCGCCGCCGTGGCCGAACCGCGGTCGCTGCGCCAACGCCGGGTGGACGCTCGGAGGATGAGCCCGAGCAGCAGGGCATACGGTGCAACCAGGGGCGCGACGTACCAGGAGGCCGGGTCGCCGGAAACGCCGGTCAGGAGCAGCAGGGTGCCGGCCCAGACCGCGAGCACCCAGGCCAGGCGCCGGGCGGTGTCGTCACGGCGCGCCGCCCACCAGGTGGCGACTCCGAGGCCCCCCGCGAGCATTGCCGCGAGCAAGAAATCGATTGCTGGCGCTTCGAGCCACGGTTGGGGCATGAGCGCCAGGTGAACCCAGGTCCCGGCCCCCAGCACGCCGGTCAGGGCCCCGCCGAGGAGCGACGAGTCGGGGTGGCCGCCGAGCCCGCCCAGCACCGCCGTGCGTGCGAGGAGGACAGCGAGAGCGGCGAGCACCGCGGGCGCCGCGCGTCGGAGGATCTCTCCGGTGCCGAACCGCTTGGCGCCAGCGCCGGGCAGCAGGGCGTGTGCCGCGATCACCACCGGGATGATGACCGCGCCGGTCTCCTTCGTCGCCACGGCGAGCGCGGCACACAACGCTCCGAGTCCGGCGCGGAGCCGGCCGGGGGCCCCGTCGAAGCGCTGGAGCGCCAGCGCACCGGCGACGAAGGCCAGCGCGAGAAGATCGGCGCGGCGTGCTGCCGCGGGTACG
>JAYZFQ010000150.1:0-18971 GCA_036336695.1 Myxococcota bacterium | reverse complement strand
ATTCCATGTAATTTTCCGATCCCGGGTTTGCAGGCGCCAAGTCCCTCCAGTATCTTGCGCCTGCGATTTCAAGGGTTTAGGGGACTTCTCGCGGCCGGGTCTGCGTCGCGGGACGTGAGAATCCCAAGGGAAGCTTGTATGGCGGAGTCGGGACAGTCGAGGCGCGAGGAGCATTCCGTCGCCGACCGGGAACTCGAACGCCTGCGGGAGCGCATCGACGCGATCGATGCAGCGATCCTTGGCAACTTGAACGAGCGGGCCGGGGTCGTCCAGGAAGTTGGCCGACTCAAGCAAGACGCGGGCGGGGCGGTCTACTCGGCGGGGCGCGAGGCGGCGATCGTGCGGCGGCTCCGGGAACGCAACCAGGGTCCATTCCCCGATGCGGCGATTGCGGCCGTGTTCCGGGAGATCGTGTCGGCTACGCGCGCTTTGGAAAAGGTGGTGCAGGTTTCCTATCTGGGGCCGCCGGGGACGTTCTCGCACCGGGCGGCACTCGGGCTTTTCGGGCGCCAGGCGGAACTCGAGCCCCAGGTCTCGATCGCCGACGTCTTTGCCGCGGTCGAGCGGGGGCGCGTGCACCTCGGCGTGGTTCCCATCGAAAACACCACCGAGGGGATCGTTACGGCAACTTACGACCTGCTCCCGGAGTTCGGCGGCACCCTCTGCGGCGAGCTCCTGTTGGCGGTGAGTTACGACCTGCTTTCCAGCCGGGGGGAGCTCGCCGACGTGCGCTGCGTGGCCTCGCACCCCCAGGCGCTGGCCCAGTGCCGCGGTTGGCTCGAGCGCAACCTTCCGGGAGTCGAGCAGGTCGAAACCGCGAGTACGGTGGCGGCGGCGAAGCTGGCTGCCGAGGATGCCGGGGTCGCGGCGATTGCCGGCGCGACGGCCGCGGAGCACTTCGCCCTGCGCGCCGTGGAGTCCGAAATCGAAGACCGCCGGGACAACACGACGCGATTCGTGCTGATCGGCAACGAGTCGCCGGAACGAGGCCCGACGGATGTGACCGCGGCGGTGTTCAACCTGCGCAAGGACGAGAGCGGGGCACTGCATCGGCTCCTGGATCCCTTTGCGAGCCGGGGCGTCAACCTGCTCTCGTTGCACTTGCGGCCGATCAAGGACAAGCCCTGGGAGTACCACTTCTTCCTGGAGATCGAAGGCCACGGGGAGGAGCCGCAGGTGCGCGAGGCCCTCGAAGCGGCGGGTGCGGCGGCGCACTCGCACCGTGTGCTGGGCTCTTTTCCCCGGGCGGGGCGGGGGGAGTGACGGTGTCGGTCGAACGGTACGTGAAACCCCACATCCGCGAACTGAAGCCCTACGCGCCGGGCAAGCCCATCGAGGAACTCGAGCGGGAACTCGGCTTGTCCGGCTCCGTCAAGCTCGCGTCGAACGAAAGCCCGCTCGGGCCTTCGCCCAAGGCCGTGGCTGCGTTGCAGAAAGCGATCCCCAACATCCACCGCTATCCGGATGGCGCCAGCTTCGATCTCCGCCAGAAGCTGGCCAGCCGACTCGGCGTTGCGGGTGACCAGTTGGTCCTGGGCGCGGGAGCGGACGAACTGCTCGAGTTGCTGTCGAAGGTGCTGCTGGGTCCGGGGGACGAGTGCGTCTTTGCGTGGCCGTCGTTCGCCATGTATCCGATCGTGGTCAACGGAATGGGCGCGAGCGCCGTACCGGTCCCCCTGGATGGCGACCTCACCCACGACCTGCCGGCGATGCAGGCGGCGGTCACGGAGCGGACGCGACTGGTGATCGTCTGCAACCCGAACAACCCCACCGGAACCAGCGTCGGGAAGGCTGCCTTCGATGCCTTCGTCGCGGCGTTGCCGGAGGACCTCGTGCTGGCGGTCGACGAGGCCTACGTGGATTTCGCGCGCCGGAAGGACCTCCCGGACACCCTGGGCTGGGTGGACCGACGTCCGGCGACGATCGTGCTGCGCACGTTTTCCAAGGTGTCCGGTCTCGCCGGGTTGCGCATCGGTTACGCGGTGACCGGTTCCGAACTTGCCGGTTTTCTGGAGCGTGCCCGGCACCCGTTCAACGTGAATCGCCTCGCGGAGGTTGCGGCGGCAGCCGCGCTGGACGACGGCGACTACCTGGAGCGGGTGACGCGACTCAACAGTACGGGCGTCGATTACCTCACCCGGGAACTCAGCGCGCTCGGGATCGAAGTGTGGCCGACGGACGCAAACTTCGTGTTGGCGAAAGCCGGCCCGGGGGTCTACGAGAAGTTGCTGCGCCAGGGGGTGATCGTTCGTCCCCTCGATGGTTTCGGCATGCCGGAGCACATCCGAATCAGTGTGGGCCTGCCCGAGGACAACGAGCGATTGGTGAAGTGCTTGCGGGGCATTCGGGAGGCGGCGGGTTGAACTCCGAGGGCGGAACAGCTCGTGCTCGCTCCCCCGAGCCGGCCGTGGACCGTCTCGTGGTCTTGGGTCTGGGTCTTCTCGGCGGCTCGGTGGCACTTGCTGCGCGGCGCGCGGGTGCGGCGCGGCGGGTCGTTGGTGCCACGCGCCGGGTGGACGTCCGCGAACGCGCGCTCGCCGATGGTGCGGTCGACGAGATTGCCGAGCCGGAAGCAGCCGTGGCAGGGGCCGACCTCGTGGTGCTGGCGATGCCCATCGCCGCCATGGGGGATTCGCTGCGTCGCATTGCGGCAGCGCTCCAGCCCGGCGCCGTGGTCACGGACGTCGGCAGCGTGAAGGGGCCGCTCTGCGAAACGTTCCCGGGCCTGCTCCCGCCGGGTGCCGTCTACGTCGGCTCGCATCCGATGGCAGGGAGCCACGCCACGGGCTTCGAGCACGCGCGGGACGATCTCTTCGAGGGGGCGCCCTGTGTCGTAATGGCCGGTGGGGAGGTCGCGGCGACGGAGCGCGTGACCCGGTTCTGGCAGGCGCTGGGCGCTCGGGTCCTCTTGCGGCAGCCCGCCGCGCACGACGCCGAGGTCGCGTGGGTGAGCCACGCCCCGCATGTGCTGGCGTTTGCCTTTGCGGCGGCGCTTGCCGAGGCGCCCGAGGGAGCCGCCGAGGCGCGCGGTTCCGGCTTTCGTGACTTCACGCGCATCGCCCATAGCGATCCGGAACTGTGGGCCGATATTCTTGCCGGCAACCGCAAGGCCTTGAGCGCTCCGCTCCAGGCGGTTCGCCGGAGCCTGGAGCAGGTGGAAAACGCCCTCGAGGCCGATGATGTGGAGGCGTTGGGTCGCCTTCTCGCGGGGGCGAGAGCCGCCCTCGCAACGGGACACGAACCCCCGACGGCAAGGCAGCCGGGCGGGGCCCAGGAGAGTGACAAAACCAGATGAGCGAGAGCTTCGCGGAACTATTCGGGAAGAGCACCACTAGCTTCAAGGAAGGCGAAGTGGTCAAGGGAACCGTCCTGGCCGTGGACCAGGACCACGTGACGATCGACGTCGGCTTCAAGTCCGAAGGACTCGTTGCGGCGTGGGAGTTCATGGACGAGGACGGGACGTTGCTGGTCAAGGCCGGCGACACCGTCGGCGTGCTGGTGGAGGAATCCGAGGACCAGACCGGCCGCGTGGTGCTGTCCAAAGAGAAGGCAGACCGCTTGCTCGTCTGGGACGACCTCGGCAACGCCTTCGAAGCCGGGGAGCCGGTCGAGGGGACGGTCGTGTCCCGCGTGAAGGGTGGCCTGGCCGTCGACATCGGGGTCAAGGCGTTCCTTCCCGGGTCCCAGGTGGACCTGCGCCCGGTGCGAAACCTCGAATATGTGGTGGGTCAGAAACTCAACTTCAAGATCATCAAGTTCAACCAGCGCCGTGGCAACATCGTCTTGTCGCGGCGGGCCCTGCTCGAAACCGAACGTCAGAAACTTCGCGCCGAAACGCTCGAAACGCTGGCGCCCGGCCAGATCGTCGATGGCGCCATCAAGAACGTCACAGACTACGGCGCGTTCATCGACCTGGGCGGCATCGACGGCCTGCTCCACGTGACGGACATGTCCTGGGGTCGGATCAATCACCCCAGCGAATTGTTCCAGGTGGGTGACGAGATCAAGGTGAAGGTGCTGAAGTTCGACGCGGAATCCGAACGGGTGTCGCTGGGGCTGAAGCAGATCCAGCCCGACCCCTGGGTGGAAGCGGCCATGCGTTACCCGATCGGAAAGCGCGTGAGCGGCAAGGTGGTCTCCCTGGCCGAGTACGGCGCCTTCATCGAACTCGAGCCGGGGATCGAAGGCCTCATCCACGTTTCGGAGATGTCCTGGACCAAGCGGATCAAGCACCCGTCGAAGGTTCTTTCCGTCGACGACGTCGCGGAAGCCGTGGTGCTGGACGTCGACGACGGCGCTCGGAAGATCTCCCTGGGCATGAAACAGATCGAACCCAACCCGTGGACGGTGATCGAAGAGACCTACCCGGTGGGGATCAAGGTCAAGGGGCAGGTCAGGAACATCACCAACTTCGGTGTGTTCATCGGCCTCGAAGAGGGAATCGATGGACTCGTGCACGTCTCGGACATCTCGTGGACGGAGCAGATCAAGCACCCGAGCGAGAAGTTCAAGAAGGGGGACGAACTCGAAGCCGTCGTGCTGAAGATCGACAAGGAGAACGAGAAGTTCTCCCTCGGCATCAAGCAGCTGACATCGAATCCGTGGGACGAGATCCAGAAGAAGTATCCGGTCGGCGGTGAGATCACCGGAGCGGTCTCGAGCGTGGCGGAGTTCGGCGCCTTCGTGAAGCTCGAAGAGGGGATCGAGGGGCTGATCTACAGCTCGGAACTGTCGACTGATCGGGTCGACAACCCTGCGGACGTGGTCAAGGAAGGCCAGGAAGTGACGGCGCTGGTGACCAAGGTCGATCCCGCAGAACAGAAGATCTCGCTCTCGATCCGCGCCCTGGATGACAAGGAACAGCGAGCGGCCCTCAAGAAGCTCGCTGCCCAGCAGTCGGCGAGTCAGAAGTCGACCCTGGGCGATCTGTTGACCCAGAAGCTTGCCGAGAAGGCCGAAGGGGGTGAAGAGGAATGACGAAGAGTGGCCTGATCGAGGCGGTGGCTGAGAAGACCCCGCACATCTCGAAGAAGGATACGGAGATCGTGGTCAACACGATTTTCGACTCGATGACCCAGGTCTTGAAGCGCGGCGAGCGCATCGAGATCCGTGGCTTCGGGAGTTTCCAGGTAAAGGTCCGGGAAGCCCGGGAGGGACGGAACCCGAAGACCGGGGAGTCGGTGCAGATTTCCGCCAAGCGCACTCCGTTCTTCAAGGTGGGGAAGGAGCTCAAGGAGATGGTCGACGGCGTGCCGCTCGAGGCGGTGCAGTCGGACGACGACTAGTTCTCCGGAAAACCGATGCGCTGGGTTCGCCGTCTTCTCATCGTGGCGTTTGTCGCCGGGCTCGTGGTGGGCACGCACCTGTTCGTCGACGACAACAAGCAGACCGTCGATCTCGATCTCGTCGCGTTCCGCGTGGAAGCGGTCGAGGTGTGGCTGCTGCTGCTCGGCTCCTTTGCAGCGGGTGTGGTGCTCGCGGGGGGTATCGGGTTGTTTCGCGGCGCGAGGCTCCGGCTCCTGGTTCGCCGTTACCGCAAGACCGCCCGCGAGCTGAGTGCCGAGGTGCACGAACTGCGGAACCTGCCGTTGTCTGGACACCCGGGCGATGGGGGTGAGGCGGGCGCGCCGGACGACGGCCTGGAGCGGGGCGGCTAGCCCGTGCGCTGGTTGACGCGGGCGTTCCGGGGGGACACGCGCGCGCCGCGCGACGTCGACGCGGCCTTGCGGGAGGCGCTGCTCGCGGTCCTCGAGCGCGACTGGGACCGGGCCGAGACATTGCTGGTTGCGGCGTGTCGCGAGGATTCGCGTGCTGTCGAGTCCTACCTTGCCCTGGCCCGGCTATTGCGCGCGCGGGGGGAGATCGGCCGCGCCATCCGGATCCACCAGAACTTGCTGCTTCGCGTGGACGAAGCATCAGAGGCCGGGCGCGTGGCACTGGCAGATCTGGCCGCCGATTTCCAGCAAGGGGGATTCCTGCGGCGCTCCATCGCTTCCTACGAGGATTTGTTGCGCCAGGACCCGAAGCATCCGGCCGCGTTACGTGCGCTGGTTCGTCTCCGAGCGGATTCCCGCGAGTTCGATCGCGCGATCGAGTTGGAGCGCCGCCTGGCCAAGGTCGAAAAGCGCAGCGCGAACCCGATGGAGGCGGAGCTCCGGGTCAGAATGGCCGAAACCGCTCACGCCGAGGGCCGGAGCGCCGATGCGCGTCGCGCGGTGAAGCAGGCACTGCGTCGGAATTCGGATTGTGCGAGTGCGTGGGCGCTTCTCGGGGAACTCGAAGCCGAGCGCGGTCGCAACAAGGCGGCCCTGGCGGCCTGGAAGCGGGTTCCGGCGCTCGACCCCGCCGCAGGAAGGCGCGTGCTGCCCCAGATCGAGGCGACCTTTGCGGCCCTTGAGAAGCCGCGTGGCTACGAGACCTTTGTGCGCGAGCTTCTGGACGCACGGCCCGGGGACGCGCTGCTGCGGATCGCGTTGGCGCAGCACCTCGCTGCACGGGGAGAGGCCGACACCGCCGTGGCCGAGTTGCGGCAGGTGCTGGCCGAGTCTCCGGCCGACATGGCGGCGCGCGCCGCGCTGGGCAGGTTGCTGCTGGCAGAGGAGCGTGACGCGGCCGCGTTGAAGGAATACGGCGAACTCCTGGACGTGCTCGAGCGCGACCTGGCGCTTCCCGCGACTGCCGAGGTGTTCGAATGACTCGCTCGGCGCTCGAGACCCCGATGATGCGCCAGTTCCTTGCGATCAAGGCGGAGCACCCGGACGCAATCGTCTTCTACCGGATGGGCGACTTCTACGAGATGTTTCTGCAGGACGCGGAGCTGGCGGCACCGCTCCTCGACATCGCGCTCACCACCCGAGACAAGGGCAAGCGCGATGCGGTGCCGATGTGCGGGGTGCCCGTTCACAGTGCCGATGGCTACGTGGCCCGGCTCGCTGAACTCGGCCACCGCGTTGCGATCTGCGAGCAGGTGGAAGATGCCAAGGCGGCCGGTCGCCGGCTGGTGAAGCGCGAGGTCATCGAGGTGGTCACGCCTGGGCTGGCGGGCGATCCCCAGGGTATCGAGGCCAGCGACGAAGTGTGCCTGGCGGCGCTCTTGCCTGGGGCGACGGCAGGGCTCGCGATTCTCGAGGCCTCGACGGGCGACTTCCGAGCCACGGAGGACTCCGATGCCGCCCCGGAGGGCTTGCCGGCCAGCCTTTTCGGTGAACTCGGACGCGTTCGACCCCGGGAGGTGCTGGTTCCCTCCGATCTGTCCGAGGCGGGACGGGCGCGTCTTCATGTGTCGTTGCCCGGTGTGGCAGTGACCTCCGTGGATCCCGCGTCCTTCGACCCCGCGGCGGCTCCTGTCCAGCCGGACGGTCTGCGTGCCGGAGAGCGATCCGCGGCGTCCCGCGCCGCCGCCGGGCTGCTTGCCTACGTGGCGTCCCACCAACCCTTTGCCCTGTCCCAGGTGGCGCGCATGCGGCCCTACCGTCTCGGCGACACGATGGTGCTCGACGAGGCCACGAGGCGTCACCTCGAAATCTTCCGGAATTCGGAAGACGGCGGCCGCGCGCACACGCTGCTCTCCCGAATCGACCGGACCGTGACACCCCTGGGTGCGCGGCGGATCGCACGCTGGCTCGCGTATCCACTCTTGGACCCGGCGGCCATTGCGGCGCGGCAGGATGCCGTCGCCCATTTCGTTTCCCGGGATCGGCCGCGTCGCCGCCTGCGGGAAGCGCTTCACGGCGTGCGAGACCTCGAGCGCCGCTTTGCCAAGGCGGCGCGCCCCGGCGCGACGCCCCGCGACCTGGCGGCGCTGCGGGAATCCCTGGAGGCGTTGCCCGGGGTCGCTGCCGCGCTCGGGGAGGGCGCGGGCGAACTGGTATCGGCCGATGCACCGGGCCTGGTCCGAAGTCCCAAGCCGGTTCCGGAAGCCGCCGAACTGCTTCGGGCAGCGCTGATCGACGATCCGCCGGCCATCGCTCGCGGTTCGCGTGGCGCCAACGAAACCGGCTACATCCGCGACGGCTATCACAGCGAACTCGACGGTCTGCGCGAAGCGATGCAGAAGGGTCGCGAGTGGATCGCGGGCCTCGAGACCCGGGAACGCGAACGCTCGGGGATTGCCACGCTCAAGATCCGCTCCCACCCCGTGCACGGGTATTCCCTCGAGGTCACCAAGGCGCAATTGTCGCGGGTGCCGGCCGACTACGAGCGGAAACAGACGCTCGCGAACGCTGAGCGCTTCACGACGCCGGAGCTCCGCGAGATGGAACAGAAGGTGCTCGGTGCCGGGGAGCGCGCCGCAGCCCTCGAGCGGCGCCTCTTCGAGGACGCGCGCCGGCATGCCCTCGAGTTTGCCGAGCCGGTGGGCCGGGCGGCCGATGCCGTGGCTGACCTGGACACGTTCGCCGCCCTCGCCGAGGTGGCGCGCGAAGGCGCCTGGTGCCGCCCTGCCGTCGACGACTCTGTCCGGCTCGAGATCCGCGGCGGCCGGCACCCGGTGGTAGAGGCCGTCCTGGTGGGCGCGGGGGAAGAGTTCGTTCCGAACGATGCCGAACTCGATCCCGACGCGACGGCGATCCTGGTGCTCACCGGTCCGAACATGTCCGGAAAGAGCACCTACCTGCGACAAGTTGCTTCGATCGTGCTCCTTGCCCAGCTCGGAAGCTTCGTCCCTGCGGAGCACGCCGCCCTGGGGATTGTGGACCGGGTCTTCACCCGGGTCGGAGCGAGCGACCGTCTGGCCCGGGGAGAGTCCACGTTCATGGTGGAAATGCGCGAGACGGCGGACATCCTCACCTTCGCGTCGCGACGCAGCCTGGTGATCCTCGACGAGATCGGCCGGGGAACGAGCACCTACGACGGCCTCTCCATTGCCTGGGCTGTGGCGGAGTACTTGCACGACGCGCCGGGGATGCGCCCGCGGACGCTGTTCGCGACTCACTACCACGAGTTGACCGACATGGCCCGGACGAAGCAACACGTGGGAAATGCGCACTTCGCTGCGCGGGAGTGGGGAGACGAGATCATCTTCCTGCGTCGGCTGGTCAACGGGGGGGCGAGCCGTTCCTACGGGATCCAGGTGGGTCGTCTCGCTGGGCTGCCCGAGGCCGTCGTGGCCCGGGCTCGGGAGATCCTCGCCAACCTTGAAAGCGGTGGCGTCGATTCGGCGGGACGCCCGCGGCTGGCCGGACACGGCGACGCGTCTCGCGCGTCCGAGCACGAGCCCCAGTTGGGTCTCTTCGAGCAGGGGCATCCGGTCTCGGAGGCCGAGCGGGAGGCCCTCGTCCGGTTGCGCGAGGCGAACATCGACCAGACGACACCGGTGGAGGCCCTGGCCCTTCTCGCCAGGTTGCGCGAAGGCCTGGGAGACGACTCGTGAGATCGCCGCGCCTGGTGTTGCTCGCGTGCGCGTTGTTCCTGCTCGGTGTAGAGCGGCCGCGCGGGCTCGGGGACGTCGTGGACGTTCGTCACTGGTCCTACGACGACTACACCCGGGTTGTCGTCGAACTCGACACTCCGGTGCGTACCGAAGGGATCACCCGGTTGGCGGCCGATGCCGGTGCGGGTCGTCCCGAACGGTTGTTCCTCGACCTTGACGGGGTCTGGGTGGGGCGCAGGTTCACGGACGGCCTGAAGGTCGAGGACGGCTTGCTTCGCGGCATCCGGCTCGGCCAGAACACCCTGAGGCGTTCCCGGCTGGTGATCGATCTCGAACGCTACGATCGTCACCGGGTGTTGACCCTCGTGCACCCACACCGCGTCGTGGTGGACATCTACGGCCAGCGTACGGGCTCCGGACCGGGAGGGACTGGCGAGGCGGCTGCGACACTCCCCGCGGCACTGCGGCCCGTGCGCACCGTGGTCGTGGACGCCGGCCACGGGGGAAGGGACCCGGGCGCCATCGGGGTAAACGGGCTCCGCGAGAAACAGGTGACCCTTCGCGTTTCTCGGGCTCTCGGCGCACAACTCGAGGAGCGGGGGTTCCGTGTCGTCTACACACGACAGGACGATCGAACGTTGAGCCTGGAGGAGCGGACGGTACTCGCCGAGTCGGCGGGCGGGGACATCTTCATATCCGTCCATGCCAATGCTGCCCGGCGCCGCTCCGTCCAAGGGGTCGAGACCTTCTACCTGGATCAGAACCACGAGCGCCACGCGATGGACCTCGCGGCCCGGGAAAACGGGATTCCCCGGGGCGAAGTGAATGTCCTGCAGCAGACGCTCGCGAAGCTCTACATGGAGGAGGTATCGCCGCACTCCCGCCGGCTGGCGCAGATCGTTCAGAAGCAACTCGTCACGGGATTGCCGAAAAAGCGGCGACCCCAGGATCTCGGGGTGAAGAAGGGCCCGTTCTACGTGCTCTTTCTCTCCAACATGCCGGCGATTTTGGTGGAAGTAGGCTTCCTCACCCACCGCGGGGAGGCGAAACGGCTGCGGGACGCCAAGTACCTGGAAGCGCTCGCGACGCAGATCGCCGAAGGGATCGCCTTGTACCGGGGAGAACAGGACACGCGACTCGCTCGGGCGGCTTCGGAATGAGCGTTTCTCCGCAGATCGACGAATACCTGGCTCACGGCCCTGACGCGGCGACCCGAGACGTCTCCCAGAAGGTGCGGGAGTACCTCGCGGCCGGGCGCTCGCATCTCGAATCGCTGCATCGTTCTGGCGCCTCGGGCGGCGCGGTGAACCAGGCCCATTCAGACATGATGGATCGGCTCGTCCGGCGGCTCTTCGACCTTGCGGAGGAGTTCTACTTCGCCGGAGGTGGAGACGAGCCCGCCGGGTTCTCCATCGTCGCCGCGGGCGGTTACGCGCGACGGGAAATGAATATCCACTCCGATGTGGACCTGCTCTTCCTGTACCGCGACAAGCTTTCGTCTCACGTCGCCGCGGTGGCCGAACGCGTTCAGCTCTGGCTCTGGGACGCCGACCTCGCCGTGGGTGCCGCGACGCGGACCATCCAGGACACGATTTCGCTCGGAAAAGCGGACAACACGGTGGCCACTGCCATTCTCGGCCCCCGCTTTCTGGCGGGTAGTGGTGTGCTCTTTCACGAATTTCAGGACCGGGTGCGTGCCGAACTCTTCGCGAAACCGGAGCGTTTCGTGGAAGAACAGATCCAGGCGCTCCAGGCCCGCCATGCGCAGTTCGGTGACTCGCTCTACCTGCTTCAGCCGAACCTCAAGGAGGGCGCGGGGGCTTTGCGCGACTACCACATGGCCTGGTGGGTGATGCACGTGACCCACGCCCGGGCGGGGGGTCGTGAGGACTTCTTGCACCTCGGCCTGCTCACCGAGCCGGAACTCGATGAACTGAACGCCGGGCTGGATTTCTTGTGGCGTTCTCGAAACGAGCTCCACCTGCTTTCCGGCCGCAAGAACGACCAGCTTTCCTTCGAGTTGCAGGAGACCGTGTCGGAGAGCTTCGGGTACGCGGATTCCGAAGGTCCGGAGCTTCCTGTCGAGCGGTACATGTCCGATTACTACCGGCACGCCCGGGCAATCCAGAATTACTCGTCGTTGGTGGTGGAACAATGCCGGCAGCGGGTGTCGGGACCGAGGAGCCGTAAAGCGCGAGAAGTCGAAGGCGGCTTTCGTGTCGTCGACGGTCAGCTCGAGGTCCCGCACATCCGGCGCCTTCGCGAAGACCCGGTGCGTCTGTTGCAGGCCTTCGCGGTGGCACAGGACGAGGACGTGAGCCTTACGCGCAAGGCGCAGCGCCTGATCCGGGAGCACCTCCATCTCGTGGACGATGCGTTCCGAACGGACCCTCGGGCGCGCGAGCAGTTCTTTCGCATTCTCGAGTCGCCGCGCCGCGTCATGCGGTCGCTGCTCGCGATGAACGAAATCGGATTGCTCGGCGCGTATCTCCCGGAGTGGGAACACGTGGTGTGCCGATGGCAGCACGTGATGTACCACACGTACACGGTCGACGTGCATTCGATCTTCCTCGTGGAGGAGTTGCGCCGGCTCTGGCTCGGGCGGCACGAAGAGAACCTTCCGGAACTCACCGAGTTGATGCAGAACAGCGAGGACCGCGCAGCGCTGTTCATCGCGTGCTTGCTGCACGATATCGGCAAGGGACTCGGCGGGAACCACTCGGAGAAGGGGGTCGATCGCGCGCGACCGTGTCTCGATCGCCTGGGCGTGACCGGAGAGCGAGCGGAGCGGATTCTGTTCCTGGTCCGGTATCACCTGCGGATGTCACACCTGGCCCAGCGGCGAGACTTGACGGACCCGCGGCTGATCCTCGAGTTCGGACGGATGGTCGGTGACCGAACCAACCTGCGGAACCTTTATCTCGTGACCTTCGCCGACATGCGCGCTTCGTCGAGCAAGGCCTGGACGGATTGGAAGCATCGCCTGCTCCGGGAATTGTTCGCGCGGACGGCCGAATTGCTCGAAACCGGAGAAGCCGATGCGGGGCGTGCGATCGAGATCATCGAGCGCCGCGTCGAGATCCGCCGCGAAGCTGCGGCCCAGGAGCTTGCTGAGCTCGGTTTTTCGGAAGCCGATGTCGAGGGCTATTTCGCGATCATGCCCCGGCGATACTTTACGGCGCACTCGCCGCGTCAGATTGCGCGCCACGCACGGGTCGTACTCGAGGCGGATTCCGATTCCGGGGTGGCCATGGCACGGCGCGAGATGCGTGGCGGTTTTACGGAATTCATTCTGTGCGTTCGCGACGTGCGGGGTCTCTTCGCCAATGTGGCGGGCACACTGACGGCGCAACACTTCAACATTCTGGGTGCACACGTCTACACGACACGTACCGGTCTGGCCTTGGAAAGCTACCGGGTGTCGACCCCGCCGGGAGGAGAGGACGAGCGCCGCCTCGCCTGGGAGGAGTTCGAGGCGATGCTACGGCGCGTGCTGGCCGGAGAGGTGGAGGTCCGACAACTCCTGGGCCGGAGGCTTCGACGCGGCTCCCGGGTGCGGAGCCGTACGCCGGCGAGTGTCGCGGTGACCAACGACGAGTCGGATTTCTACACGATCGTCGACGTGGCGGCAGAGGACCGCCTGGGACTGCTCCACGAACTGACCCGGACGCTGGCCGAGCACGGCTGCGAAATCTATATCTCGAAGGCGGCGAAGATCCGGGACCAGGTGACGGACACGTTCTACGTGAAGGACGCCCAGGCCCGGAAGCTCCAGCACGCGGAGGATCGAGAGGCGCTGCGTCGCGATCTGCTCGCCCTGGTGCAGTCCGCCGGGGAGGGTCGTGGCGGCTAGCGGCGGGTCTCCTTGGGACGCGGCCATCGAGGGCTTTGTGTCCTTCTGTGCGGTGGAGCGGGGTCTGGCTCCCCGGACCTTGGAGGCGTACGCCCGCGACCTCTCCCGGTTTTCGAGGTACCTGGAACGCGCACGGGTGCGGCGACTCGCCGGGCTTCAGCGCAAGCACGTGACCGGATTCCTTCAGCGTCTCGAACGGGAGGGCCTGGGGGTACGAAGTCGTACGCGCGCACTGGTGTCCGTCCGGCGCTTTGTCGCGCACCTGGCGGGACAGGGCGCGCTGGCATCGGACCCCGCGGAGGGGGTGGAACTGCCGCGCATGGAGCCGGGATTGCCGCGCGTCTTGCGGAGCGACGAGGCGGTCGCGCTGATCGAAGCGGTAGACCCTGCGACGCCCCTGGGACTCCGGGATCGCGCGATGCTCGAGGTGCTCTACGGCGGCGGTCTGCGCGTGACGGAACTCGTGGAGCTTCCGATGGCGGGGCTCGATCTTCGTGGCGGACTCGTGCGGGTCCTGGGGAAAGGAAACCGCGAGCGCATCGTCCCGCTCGGGGAACCGGCGCTCGCAGCGACGGGTACGTGGTTGGCGGAGGGGCGCCCCGTGCTTGCGCGCCGCTCCCAGCGGGAATCGGACGCCGTGTTCCTCTCTCGGCGCGGGGGACAGATGACACGACAGAACTTCTTCGCCCGGCTGCGCGGAATCGCGCGCGTTGCGGGGATCCCCCAGGACCGCGTGTCGCCCCACGTGTTGCGACACGCCTTCGCCACCGACTTGCTGGAGGGCGGTGCAGACCTGCGGGCGGTCCAGAGCATGCTCGGGCATGCCGATCTCTCCACGACGCAGATCTACACCCACGTGAGTCGCAAGCGCCTGCGCGAGACGGTCGAACGCCGGCATCCCCGCGGTCGGTCGGGCCGTTGAGGAGCCCGGCGCCGTCCGAGGTGCTCCGGGCGCTTCCCCGAGCGTCCGCCGAGCTCCTTCAGCAGGTGCTCCGCTGCGCCGAGTCGCGCAAGTTGCGGGTGTACCTGGTGGGTGGGCCGGTTCGCGATTGGCTCATGGGTCGCGAGATCCGGGACGTCGACCTCGCCGTCGAGCCCGAAGCCGGCGAAGGCGCGGCTGAACTCGCCAAGCGCGTTTCGGGTGGGCGGCTCCAGCTGCGGGTTCACGACCGGTTCGGCACGGTCAACCTCGAAGGGGATGGCGCGGCTTTCGATCTCGCGACGGTGCGCAGCGAGCATTACGCGCGCAACGGCGCGCTCCCCAAGGTCGGACCGGGGACATTGGAGGAGGATCTCCTGCGACGCGATTTCAGCGTCAATGCGTTGGCGATTCCGCTCTCCCGGGCGGCGCGGGCCAGGCGGGTTGGAATCGTGGACGTGTCGGGGGGACTCGAGGATCTGGCGGGCCGGCGTTTGCGCATCCTGCATGATCGGAGCTTTCACGACGACCCCACGCGCTTGCTGCGCGCCGCGCGCCTGGGTCCCCGCCTGGGTTTTGCGCTCAGCCGGGATACACGCACCGCGCTGCGGGCCGCGCTCCGCGAAGGGGCCTTCGGCGGCGTCAGCGGTGAGCGGCTCAAGCGGGAGTGGGTGAAACTCTTCGAGGACGCCGAGCATCAGGGGCTCGACCCCAGCCGCGCCTTGCGCCTTCTGCACGACTGGCATGTGCTGGGGGCCCTCGAACCGGGCCTCGAACTGGAGCGGCAGGCCGTTACCCCGCTGCGTCGCCTCGGCCGCGACTTGTCCGACGCGCCCTGGCCCGCCGGCCGGCGGCGGGGCTGGATTCCGGGGCTCGCGGTCTGGCTCGCGCCGCTGGCCCCGACGCTTCGCCGGCGCGTCCTGGTCCGTATGGCCGTGCGGGGCCAGATCGCCGCCCAGATCGCGGAGTTTCCGAGGCGACGGGACCAATGGCTGCGCGCCCTGGGGAAGGCGCGGGGTCGGGGCGCGGTCGATGCCCGGCTTTCGGCTTGCGACGAAGAGAGCCTGCTCGCGCTCTACGCCGCGGCGCCGCCGGCGGCGCGGCGGCGAATCGCGCGCTGGGCCGGAGAGGATCGGGGGCGCCGTGTCCCGGTGACGGGCGACGATCTGGCCGCTCTCGGCCTGAAGGGCCCGGCGATCGGGCGGGCCCTGGCTCGCCTGCGGGTTGCTTGGCTCGACGGCGCGGTGCAGACGCGCGAGGAGGCGCTCGTGCTGGCGCGGGAGCTGTCTCGAAGAGGCCGCTCCGGGGCGTGACGTGGGTGCGGCGGAGGGCGAGGCAGGCCCGATTCGGGACCGGTGGTGCGGCCCCGTCGGATTCCCCATAATCGAACCGAGTTCTCCTCCCCCCACAAAACATTTCCTCCTGGAGCCGGGATGACCCCGTCCGAACCGTCGGCATCGGCGCACGCGACCCTCTCCGCGTCTCCCTACGCGGTGAATCTCAAGGTCTTCGAGGGGCCGCTCGATCTGCTGCTTCACCTGATCCGCATCAACGAAGTGGAGGTCACGGACATTCCCATCGCGCGGGTTGCCGAGCAGTACCTCGAGTACCTCGACGTCATGCGCGAGCTGGATCTCGACATCGCCGGCGAGTACCTGTTGATGGCGGCGACCCTCGCGTGGATCAAGTCGCGGATGCTGTTGCCGGTGGAAACGGACGAGGAAGGGGAGGAGATCGATCCTCGGGCCGAGCTGGTAGCGCGGCTCCGCGAGTACCAGCGCTTCAAGGAAGCCGCGGGCGAGCTTGGCGAACGACGCCTGCTCGGACGCGACGTGTTCGACGCGCGAAGTCCGGGTCCCACTCCGCCATCGGATGAAGATCGCGAGATCGAGCTCGGGATCTTCGAGCTACTCGAGGCATTTCGTCTGGCGCTCAAGCGGGCGGGTCCCTCGGGTGCGCCTCACGAAATCGAGGTCGAAACGGTGACGGTTCGCGAACGCATGGCCGTCGTGATGCAGGCCTTCGCCGGCCGGGACCGCATCGATTTCGACGCAGCACTCGCGACCAGCGACGGTCGACCCGCAAGTCGCTCGGTGGTCGTGGCAACATTCTTGGCGATCCTGGAACTGACACGCCTCGAAGCACTGCGGATCTTTCAGGGACTGAACGACCAAGGCGTTCCCGAGGGTCCCATCCATCTGCGTCGCGCACCCGACGCCGAAGGCGTGGACTGGGAAGAGCGGATCGCCGAGGTGATGTAGGAGGCAGAGCGTGGACCGATCGGAACGCAGACGTATCGCCGAGGCGCTGATCCTGGGGTCGCCCGATCCGATTCCCGCTGCGCGCATCGCCGACATCATCCCCTACGGGAAGCCGGCGGAAGCGCGGCAGTTCGTCGACGAACTCAACACGGAATATGTCAAGCAGGGGCGTGCCTTCGAGATCGCCGAAGTGGCGGGCGGATTCCAGCTGCGCAGCCTTCCCGAATTCGCCCCGTACCTGCAGCAGACCCTGAAGGCCCGGCCGCTGCGGCTCTCCCAGGCGGCGCTCGAGACCCTTGCCGTCGTGGCCTATCGCCAGCCGGTTACCCGGGCGGAGGTCGAACACATCCGGGGCGTCGATTGCGGTGCTGTCATGCGGAGCCTGGTCGAGCGAAAGCTGGTCCGGATTGCCGGGCATCGCGACGTTCCGGGTCGCCCCATGGTCTATGCCACGTCCAAGCGCTTCCTGGAGGTGTTCGAGCTGCCGAACCTGGAGGCGCTGCCGACCCTCAGGGATCTGCAGGAGCTGGCCCCAGAAGGAGCGCTGGCGATCGAGGCCGATGAAGCCGGCTCCGAAGGATCCGGAGAGCCGCTGGCCGAAGACGACGGTTCAGCGGCCGAGCGCGCACCCGATTCCGGGCCGCCGTCCGATGTCTCCGAGTCCGCCGCGCCGTTCTCCGAGTAGGGTTCGCCTCCAGAAGCTCCTGGCGGCTGCGGGGGTCGCTTCGCGAAGGGGGGCCGAGGAGCTGCTGCGGGCGGGGCGCGTAGCCGTCAACGGCGAGGTGGCCGAACTCGGCGCCTCCGCTGACGAAGCCGTGGACGTCGTGACTGTCGACGGCGAAGCCGTCGCGCGCGAACCGCTTGCGTACTGGATGCTTCACAAGCCGGCGGGGGTGGTGACCACGGTGCGGGATCCCCAGGCTCGGCGCACCGTATTGGACTTCCTTCCGCCCGAGGCGCCACGGGTCCGCTTCTTTCCCGTCGGCCGTCTCGATCGGGACACGGAGGGGCTCGTGCTGCTCACAAATGACGGGGGATTGGCGCAGACCCTCCTCCACCCGTCCTACGAGACGGAGCGCGAGTACCGGGTCACCGTGAAGGGTCGCCTCCCCGCGTCGGCGCGAGCGCGCCTCGAGGCCGGTGTCGACCTGGAAGACGGAAGGACCGCGCCAGCGCGTGTCGCACGCCCGCGCTACGACGCCGGGAGCCACCGTTCGCACTTCGGCCTGGTTCTGGTCGAGGGCCGAAACCGGCAGATCCGGCGTTCGCTCGAGGCGCTGGGTCACCCGGTGGTGAGGCTCGCTCGAGTGCGCATGGGACCGCTTCGACTCGGGCGCTTGGGCCGCGGAGCGGCGCGAGAGCTCGAAGGCGAAGAAAGGCGGGCGCTCCTGGCGGAACGGGAACGGCTACGTCGCTAGCGGAGTAGCGCCACGGAGATCCGGCGGTCGTTCCAGTACACGTCCATCGGCTCGTCGAGCGCGACGTTCGGGGGGAGTACGGCGTAGCCGATGACTGCTCCCCCGTCCGCCAGTTCACCGAGGGTTCCTCGGAGCACGCCGAATTCCTCCGGGTTCTTCGGGTCGGGGTGGAAGGCGACGTGTCCCTGCACGAAGGTGAAGTTGGCGTGGAACGCCGCGGGCGCCCCGGCGTGGGCTGCGAAGACGACCACCGGGCCGAGTTGCTCGCGGTCGAGATGCTGCTGGAGGACGGCCTGGAAGGCCCTGGAGTGGGCAAGGTCGATCCGCACCGGGTCCTTGGAGCCCGCGTCGAAGCGGGCCGGAAGCCGGGTCTGGGAGAGTTCGATGAACAGGGCCAGGTCGCGGAGATCCTCGGTGGAGAGGCTCGGCGCCTGTCGGGTCGGAGCAGGGACCGGGGATCGCGTTGCCTGGGGCGCGGAAACCGGGGGCAGGGCGGCGCGTTGTTGTGCTTCCGGTTCCGGTGCGGCCGAGGGTTCCGAACGGGTCGGCGGGAGAGCGGCTTCCCGCACCTCTCGCGCCCCGTCGATCAGGTTGTAGGGGTTGTTCGGGTCCTGTTGGTTCTGGAAGACCTGCCAGGCGTGGGGCCGCGGCAGGTACGCCGGCCGAATGGGGGGCATGTCGTGGGGGTCGACCTGCTTGGCACGGGCGCAGGGAATGTCCGCCTTGCGGTTCACGATGAACATGCTGCCGTCCGGGCAAACCCCGGTGATTCCCGCCGTGGCCGGCGGAGCACCGAGACTCCCGGCTAGTCCGAGGCCGGCCAGGATTGCGAGGAGATGCGTCCGGTGCGCCGCGCGGCGGCGCAAGATGTGTTTGGCAAGGTGCATGAAAGTTCCGTGGTTCCAGTTGAACGTGAAAGTCGATTCGAGTCGCCTGGTGCGCTGCGCATGCTTGGACTCCTGCATCATCGCGGCACCGTGGCGTAGAGCTGCGTCACGTACCAAGTGCCGTTTTCCGCGCGCACGATGCCGAGGCCCGTCATGTTGAACGGCGGCGCATAGAGATTGTCTCGGTGTTGTGGCGAAGCGATCCAACCGCGGAGAATTTCCGTGGCGGGCTGGTGCTGGTCCGTGAGCCCGGCGTTTTCCGC
>JAYZFQ010000149.1:0-14706 GCA_036336695.1 Myxococcota bacterium | reverse complement strand
GCCACGAGATCTTCGTAATCGACGGCGCCGGGAACGGATTCGCCGCCGTCGTCCACCTGGATCCAGAGCTTCACGCCCGACGCGCGCTCCATGACGCGCCCCACCCGATCCCCGAGGCTTCGGTGAAACACCAGCGCCTCGGCGTCCGAGTTCTCGAGGAGGTACAAGAGCTCGTCGTCCAGGTAGCGGTAATTGATGTTGACGGGAACGCCGCGGCCCTTCATCGAGGCGAACTGGGATTCGAGGTATTCGGCGCCGTTGTAGAGATAGAGACCAAGCTTCGAATCGCGCCCGAGCCCGGCATCCTTCAGCGCCGAGGCGAGGCGCGCCGAGCGCCCCTCGTACTCCGTCCAGCTCCGGCGCGTTGCGCCCGCAACCACCGCGTCCCGATCCCCGAGCGCGTCGGCCAGCGCCTCCCACAGCGTGGCGTAGTTCGTCTCCACCGTCGCCTCCTTGCGCGTCGGGTGCGGGAACCGGCTATGCGGCCTCGAAGAGCGACGCCAGTCCCTGGCCGCCGCCGATACACATGGTCACGATCCCGTAGCGCTTGCCCTGTCGCTTGAGCTGCCGGAGCAGCAGCCCGGTCATCCGCGAGCCGGTCATTCCGAAGGGGTGGCCGATCGCAATCGAGCCGCCCGAAGGATTGAGCTTTTCGCTCGGGATCTCGAGCGTGCGCTGGCAGTAGAGCAGCTGGGACGCGAACGCCTCGTTCAGTTCGACGATATCGATGTCGTCCATCGTGAGGCCGTGGCGCGCGAGCAGCTTCGGCACCGCGAACACGGGCCCGATGCCCATCTCCTCCGCGCCGCAGCCGGCGACGGCCGTGCCCCGGTAGATCCCCATGGGCTCGACTCCCAGTTCCTTCGCCTTCTCCGCCGACATGAGCAGCGTCGCGGAAGCGCCGTCGGAGAGCTGCGAGGCGTTGCCCGCCGTCACGGTCCCCCCCTCCTCCGGCTTCTTGAACACGGGCGCCAGGGAAGCCAGACCTTCGAGGGTGGTCGTCGGGCGATTGCACTCGTCCCGATCCACCGTCACGTCTTCGGCGTAGGGCTCGACATCCTTCTTGATGATGTTGCAGGTCGTCTTCATGGGAGCGATCTCTTCCGCGATGAAGCCCTGCTCCTGGGCCGCCGCATAGCGCTGCTGGCTCTGCAGGGCATAGGCGTCCTGGTCTTCCCGCGACACGCCATACCGCTCCGCCACGATCTCGGCCGTAATGCCCATCGGGAAGTAGAGGCCCGGGAAACGCTCACGCGCCGCCTCGTTCGAGAGACGCGTCGTGTTCTGCGTGCCGTCCTGCATCATGGTGATCGTCTCGACGCCAGCGCCGATCGCCACGTCGGCCCCCTCGTTCACGATCGAATGGGCCGCCATCATCACGGCCTGGGACCCGGAGGAGCAGAACCGGTTCACGGTCGTCGCAGCGACTTCCTTGGGGAAGCCCGCCGCCATGGCGGCGATGCGCGCCATGTTCATGCCCTGGCACCCTTCGGGAAAGCCACACCCGACGATGACGTCCTCGATGTCGCCCGTGTCCAGGCCCGGGACGGCTTCGGTCACGGCACGCATCGTATGCGCCAGGTAGTCGACCGGTTCGGTGGTGTTGAACGAACCGCGGTGCGCCTTCGTCAAACCCGTGCGCTTGCTTTCTACGACGACAGCTTCTCGAGCCATGGATGCCTCCAATGAATGCGGGGAATGGCCGTTCCTAGGAACGGCCGGGCATTCTACACGGATCCCCGGGGATTCTCAGCCCACGCAAGACCTGCAGCGCCCTAGGCCGCTTCTGAACCGCCCTGGAGCTTCTTCAGCATCGCCCCCATGGCCGCGTGCACCGCGTTGATCGCCTGGAGCGGGCGGATCATGACCTTGAACTCGACGATCTGCCCGGCCGGGTTGCAGGTCAGGATGTCGACGCCGTTCACATACTTGCCCCCCATGGTGGTCTCGAACTCCAGGACGGCATGGTTCTCGGAGATCACGCGCTTCGTGTATCGGAAGCCGCGTTCCGTCTCCTCGTCCCCGGCCGAACCCATCTCCGGCGCTTCGTCGCCGCCGAAGGTCGAACCCGCCGCCACCAGGTAGAGCTTGGCCGCCGCGCGGCCCTTCTGCGGGGTGAAGACGACGGGCGAGTAGAACACCACGTCCTCGGCGAGAAACTCGTCGAGCAGCCGATCCCGCTCTTCGGGGTTCTCGCCGTGGAGAATCTGCAACCACTTGTCGAGTGCCGTCTGGATCATCGCTGCTCCTCGAATCGCGCTGGTCTGCGCTCCGTCATCCGAGATATTCTACGCCACGCGGCACGCCCGGCGTGGCTCCGTGCTGGCCGACCCGCCGGCACTGCACCGAAGCTCGAGCCGGACGCTGAACGACACGGAACGAGGAGCAGAACCGATGATCCCCAGCGCCACCGACCGCTTGATCCGCGGCGGGACCCTCGTCGATGGAACCGGCGCGGCCCCCCGGCGCGCTGACGTCCGGGTTCAGGACGGGAGCATCACCGAGATCGCCCCGTCGCTCGCGCCCCGGGAGGGGGAGGCCGTCTACGACGCATCGGGGTGTTTCGTCGCGCCGGGCTTCATCGAAAGCCACACCCACTTCGACGGCACGATGTGGTGGCAACCGGACCTCGAACCGCTGCCGGGCTACGGGATCACCACGGTCATCATGGGAAACTGCGGGTTCGCCCTCGCGCCCCTCCCCGCCGACACCGATGCACGGGCCGAGGTGGTGAAGATCTTTTCGTTCTTCGAGGACATTCCCGAGGCCCCGTTCTTCGAAAACCTGCCCTGGGATTGGAGGACCTGGTCCGAGTACAAGACATCCCTGATGCAGAACGTGCGCGTTCCCGCCAACTACGGGACGTTCGCCGGCCACATTGCGCTCCGGCTCGCCGTCCTGGGCATGCCGGCCTGGGAGCGCGCCGCAACGCCCCAGGAGATCCAGGAGATGGCCGAACTGCTGGACGACGCGCTCTCCGCGGGATCCCTCGGCTTGTCCACGAACCTGATGGACCACGATGGAGAAAACCGGCCCGTTCCCTCGCTCCACGCGGACGATGCAGAACTCCGGGCGCTCCTGGAGGTCCTCGCCCGCCACCCGGGCGCCACGCTCCAGGTCGTGGTCGACAGCATCATGCGCATGACGGCCGTCGATTCCATGGAGCGGATCGCGCGGCTGGTCGATGGCCTGGACGTTCGCGTGCAGTGGGCGGGCGTTCCCACGCTGCAATGGCAGAAGGACTACGGCCTGCAGGAGCCCCTCGCCAAGCTCCACGAACGTTTCGCCCACGAGGGACGCGACTTCTGGACGGGCTTCATGCACATGCCGCTCACGGTCGTCGCGAGCGTCGAACACTCGCTCCTGTTCGCGCAGTCGAACGAGTTCGTGTGGCACGAAGTGGTGACCGAGGAGGGGGAACCCGAGAAACGCGCCCTGCTCCAGGACCCGGAATGGCGCGCCCGCGCCCGTCACTCCTGGGACCACGAGTCCCTCGAGACCTCTCCCTTCCGAAAGCCCCAGGGGATCCTGCTGGACAATTCCGCGAACGGCGCCGGCCCCTCGGGCATCACCCTGGGCGAATTCGCAGACGGGAGGAGCCAGCACCCTTCCGACGCGCTTGCGGATTGGCTCCTCGACAATGGCCTCGCGTCTACGGTCACGATGCCCCCTTGGGAGCGCGACGACGCGATGGTGCTCCGACTCCTCAAGGACCGGTTCTCGGTGGGCAACATCAGCGACGCGGGGGCCCACGGGCAGATGTTCTGCGGCGCCGGGGACAACATCGTGCTCTTCACCCATTTCGTGCGGGAAACTGGTGAACTCACGATCGAGGAAGCGGTACACGTCCAGAGCGGCAAGCTCGCTGGGTTCTTCGGCCTCGCGGACCGGGGAGAGATCGCGGTGGGCAAGCGCGCCGACATCACGGTGTTCGCGCTCGACGAAGTCGAGCGCCGCCCCAAGCACAAGACTTACGACGTTCCGGACGGCAAGGGCGGACATACCTGGCGCTGGACCCGCGACCCCGCCCCGGTGCGCCTGACCCTGGTGAACGGGGTACCGACCTTCGAGGCCGGAAAATCGACCGGCGCACGGCCCGGCACCCTGGTCGGACCCGGCGCGGACGCCGCGAGCTGAACGCGCCGCGGCGCATTGCACAGGAGACGCCATGCGAGATCTCGAGGGAAAGACCGCCGTCGTCACCGGCAGCGCGAGCGGCATGGGCTTCGCATTCGCCGAAGCCTTCGGGCGCGAAGGCATGAACGTCGTGCTGGCGGACGTCGAGGAGAAGGCGCTCCGGGTCGCTTCCGCCCGGCTGGATGCCGCGGGGGCGAGCGTGCTCCCCGTGGTCACCGACGTCAGCGACACCGCGTCGATGGACCACCTCGCCGAGGCCACCCGCGAGGCCTACGGCGGCGCGCATCTCGTATGCCTCAACGCCGGCGTGTCCCCGCCCACGGGCCCCATCGAAAACTTGACGGTCAACGATTGGCGCTGGACGCTGGGCGTGAACCTCTGGGGCGTAATCCACGGCCTCCGCGTCTTCCTGCCGGCGCTCCAGGCCCAGGACGAGGGGCACATCGTGGTCACCGCCTCGGTCGCCGGACTCACCTCCTACCCCTGGCTCAGCGCCTACAACGCGTCGAAGCACGCGGTCACCGCGATTGCCGAGACGGTCCATGCCGAACTCGTGGAGACCGGTTCGCGGGTGCGGATCAGCTGTCTCTGCCCCGGGGCCGTCGCGACCAGCATCGGCGAAGCCGAGCGCAATCGGCCCAAGGAACTGCGCAACGCTGAAACGGCGGATACCGACCAGGGAGACCTGACCGGATTCGCGGAGATCTTCGAAGCCATCTCCGAGCGGCCCGAGGCCGTGGCGGATCGCGTCCTGGCCGCGGTCCTCGAGGAACGCTTCTGGATCGAGACTGACGAACACTACCGGGAAGCAATCCGCGCGCGGCACCGGGCAATCGAGAGCCAGGCGGAGCCGCCGGCGCGTGGCCTGATCCTCGCGCCCTACCTCGATCGCTGATGCCCGGGGCGCCGCTCAGCGCTTGCGCAGGTTGGCGGGCAGGATCTGCTTGCGCAACCGAAGGTTTTCGGGCGTGACTTCGAGTAGTTCATCCGGTTCGATCCACTCCAGGGCGCTCTCGATCGTGAGCTTCCGGTGGGGCGTGATGATGGGGCTGTCGTCCTTCCCGGCGGCGCGCATGTTGTCGAGCTTCTTGGCCCGGCACACGTTCACGTTGAGGTCCCCGGGCCGTCGCGCCTCACCCACCACCTGCCCCTCGTAGACGTCCTCCCCAGGCGGCACGAAGAGCACCGCCCGCTCCTGGATCTTGAAGATCGCGTGGGGCGTCGTGCGGCCCTGCTCGGTCGCCACGATGCCGCCGACACCCCGCCGGTCGAGGTCCCCGGCATGGCGTTCGTAGCCTCGGAACGCCCGGTAGAGCACGCCCTCCCCCCGCGTGTCCGTGAGGAAGGCCGTGCGGTACCCGAACAGGCAACGACTCGGCACGACGAACTCGAGCCGGATCCTCCCGCCCATGTGCTCCATCGACTCCATGCGGCCCTTGCGCTCGGCCAGCTTTTCCATGACGGAGCCCGCGGAAGTCTCGGGGACGTCGATCACCACGGTCTCGACGGGCTCGCAACGCACGCCATCGATTTCCTGGAGGATGATCTCGGGACGCGAGACGGCGAACTCGTAACCCTCGCGACGCATGGTCTCGATCAACACGGCGAGTTGGAGTTCTCCGCGCCCGGCCACCTCGAAGGCATCCTGGCGTCCCGTGTCCTCGATCTGGATCGACACGTTTCCGAGCACCTCCCGCTGGAGCCGCTCGGCAATCTGCCGGCTGGTGACGAAGCGCCCCTCCCGGCCGGCGAACGGAGACGTGTTCACCAGGAAATTGACCTTGATGGTGGGCGGATCGATTTCGATCCGCGGCAGGGATTCCGGGGCGTCCGGCCGGCAGATCGTGTCCCCGATCTCGATGGCGTCGATGCCGGCGAGCATCACGATATCGCCCGCCGCCGCCCGCTCGAGTTCGATCCGCTCGATCCCCTGGGTACCGAACAACTTCGTCACGCGGAACGGCTCCGGGGCGCTGTCTTCCAGCACCCGCACGACGGGATCGCCCCGCACCATCTCGCCGCGCTCCACCCGACCGATGACCAGCCGGCCGACGAAGGCATCGTAACCGAGGGTCACCGCCTGGAACTGGAGGGGTCCTGCGACGTCGACACGCGGCGGACGCGCGAACTCGAGGATCGTGTCGAGCACCGGCCGCAGGTCGGTCATGGGCTCGGCGAGATCCCGGGTGGCCTGGCCCGGTTTCGCCGAGGCGTAGACCACCGGAAAGTCCAGCTGCTCGTCGTTCGCGCCGAGTTCCACCAGCAGGTCGAACACCTCGTCCAGGACCGCCTCGCTGCGCTGTTCCGGGCGGTCGACCTTGTTCACCACCAGGATCGGGAGCAGGCCGTGCTCGAGCGCCTTGCGCAGGACGAAGCGCGTCTGGGGCATCACGCCCTCGACGGCGTCCACCAGCAGCAACACGGAGTCCACCATGCCCAGCACCCGTTCGACCTCTCCCCCGAAGTCCGCGTGCCCGGGCGTGTCCACCAGCTGGATCCTCACACCCTGATACGCCACCGAAGTGCACTTGGACAGGATCGTGATGCCCCGCTCCCGCTCCAGGTCTCCCGAGTCCATGACGCGGTCTTCCACGACCTGGTGTGCCTGGAAGGCGCCACAGATCTTGAGCAGCCCGTCGACCAGGGTCGTCTTCCCGTGATCGACATGCGCCACGATGGCGAGATTGCGCAGTTCTTTTCGAAATTCTTCTTGCGACATAGTCCGGCCGGGGGCGGAAGGTAACGCGTCTTCCGCCGACGGCTCCGGCCAAAAAGCCGCGGGGCCCGGTCCGCCCCGGGTATGATGGAACGGTTTCTCCCGGGAGGTCTTCGCGATGACCCACAGCTGGTCGGTGACACGACTCTCGGGCTCCCTCGGCGCCGAGGTCCGGGGCATCGAACTCCACGAAGCCGGCGCCTCGGAGGCCGCGGCGGTGCTCGACTTGCTCCTGGAGCACCAGGTCCTGTTCTTCCCCGAGCAACGGTTGAGCGAAGCGTCCCACGTCGCCTTCGGTCGCCACTTCGGCGCCCTCGCCGGCCACCCCAACCTCGCGAACCCGTTCTCGGACCACGCCGAAATCTTCGAACTCGCCGCGAGCCGCGGCGGTATCGCCGACGAGTGGCACAGCGACATCACCTTCCAGGCCGAGCCGTCGATCCTCTCGATCCTCCACATGGTGAAGTGCCCCGCCGTCGGCGGGGACACCCAGTGGTCGAACACCGCCCGCGCCTTCGACGCACTCTCGGCGCCGCTGCAGGATCTCTGCGAGGGCCTGACTGCCCTGCACGACGCGGCGCCTCACGGCAAGCCCGAAGACATGGCGGTTCACCCGGTGGTTCGCGTTCACCCGAGCACCGGCCGCAAGTCGCTGTTCGTGAACGAACACTTCACCCGGCGCATCGTGGAACTCAGCCACGAGGAGAGTGAGGTCCTGCTCGGCTACCTCAAGCGCTGGGTCGCGAACCCGCGCTTCACCGTGCGCTACCGCTGGAGCCAGGGAACGGTCGCCATGTGGGACAACCGGTGCACCCAGCACTTCGTCCTGAACGACTTCGAGGACGAGCGGATCATCCAGCGGGTCACGGTGATGGGGGACGTACCGGAGGGCGTCGCGCCCCCCCGTTGGCCGCCGTATACCCGCACACAGAAGCCCGGCGCGACAAGCCGATACGACGCACAGTTGAACCAGTTTCTCGGGCGCCGTGCCCAGAGCCTGGAAACCAACCGCCGGGACGACGAAGCCTAGGGGCCGGGGGGACGAGGCCCGCCTCAGCGCTTTTCGCGCTCGTTCCCTGCCCGCTCGGGACGGCCCGCGGGAGCGCTCGACAGCCGGGTCAGGAGCCTGTTAGATGTGGTCTCACCAACGCGGGGACCCGGCAATGACCCGACCTTTCTTCGATCCGAGCCGGTACAAGTGGCGGGAGGTCACCGGAGACCCCGAGCTTTCGTACAAGGTCCGTCACGACTACACGATCCTGGGCTGGGACGTAGCCGCGGGCACCCTCGACATGCTCGTCCGGTGGGGAGACGATGGCGGCCACTGCCCGATCCACCGCCACACATCGACCACGACCGTCCTGGTCCTCGCAGGCGAGCAGCACCTCTGGGACGTCCATCCCGACGGATCCCGGGGCAAGCACACCGTCCGGCACGCAGGCGACTACGCCCTCACGGTCGGAGACCGCCTGCCCCACCTCGAGCGGGGGGGCGAGGCCGGCGGCGTCGCCTATTTCGGCAACCACTGCGCCGATGGACTGCTCTACGAGATCCTGGACGAAGACATGAAGGTGGTGCTCAACGTCACCATCGAGAGCCTTCTCGCCGACTGGCAAGCAAACGCCTGAACGAGCCGTGGCGCCCCCCACGTCCAAGACGCCCCGGCCCGAGACCGGCACTCTCGGCTTCGACCCGGACGCCCTGCGCGAGAAGTACGCGCGCGAACGCGCCAAGCGGATCCGAGCGGACGGCAACGACCAGTTCCGCCAGGCGTCGAACGAACTCGCACACTACCTGGACGACCCGGCCCCGGAACCCGAAACCCGGCGCGAGGGCATCAAAGAAAGCGTGGACGTCGTCATCATCGGCGGCGGTTTCTGTGGGCTGCTCGCAGCCGCGAGGCTCCGGGACGCGGGTGTCGACAAGCTCCGGATCATCGAGAACGGGGGGGACTTCGGCGGAACCTGGTACTGGAACCGCTACCCCGGCGCCCAGTGCGATATCGAGTCCTATATCTACCTGCCCCTCCTCGAAGAGCTCGATTACATCCCGACGGAAAAGTACGCCCACCGTCCCGAGATCCACGCCCACAGCCAGGCCATCGGGCGGCACTACGACCTCTACGCCAGGGCCAGTTTCCACACCCAGGCCACGACGATCCGTTGGGACGAAGACGACGCCCGCTGGCACGTGCACACGAATCACGCCGATCGTATTCGCACCCGGTTCGTCTGCATGGCGATCGGCCCCTTGAGTCGGCCCAAGCTTCCCGGCATCCCGGGAATCGAGACATTCGCCGGGCACTCCTTTCATACGAGCCGCTGGGACTACGACTACACCGGAGGAGACGGGAACGGCGCGCTCGACCGCCTGGACGACAAGCGGGTCGGGATCATCGGAACCGGGGCCACGGCGGTCCAATGCATCCCCCACCTGGGCGCCGCGGCGAAGCACCTCTACGTCTTCCAACGCACGCCCTCATCGATCGACGTGCGCGGAAATCGGCCCACCGATCCGGAATGGGCTCAGGAGCTGGCGCCGGGTTGGCAACAGGAACGGATCGAAAACTTCAGCACCCTGGTTTCGGGCGGCTTCCAGGAAGTCGACCTCGTGAACGATGGCTGGACCGACATCATCCGGAATCTCTCCGGGCTGGCGTCGAGTGGGGACCTCAGTGGATCTCCCGAAGAGATCGCCGCCCGGGTGGAACTTGCTGATTTCGAGAAGATGGAGGCGATCCGAGGCCGGGTGGACCAGTACGTCCAGGACCCCGTGACCGCCGAAGGCCTCAAGCCCTACTACCGCCAGTTCTGCAAGCGCCCGTGCTTCCACGACAACTACCTCCCGACCTTCGAACGCCCCAACGTGACGCTCGTCAACACCGATGGAAAAGGCGTCGAACGGATCCTGACGCACTCCGTCGTCGCCGCGGGTCAGGAGTACCCCGTGGATTGCCTCGTCTTCGCGACCGGCTTCGAGGTCGGCACGGACTACACCCGGCGCGCGGGCTGCAACGTGGCGGGCCGCGACGGACTCTCCCTGCAGGCGAAATGGAAGGACGCCCTGTCGACCTTCCAGGGACTCACGAGCCGCGGGTTCCCCAACTGTTTCTTCATGGGCGGCATGCAGTCGGCGGTGACGCCGAACTTCACCGAGCTCTACAACGAGCAGAGCCGCCACGTGGCGTACCTCATCGGACACTGTCTCGACAACGGCCTGGAGACCCTGGAGCCCTCGGAAACGGCCGAGGCAGAATGGGTCGCAAGGATCGGTGAATTCGCCAACAACTCCCGCGAGTTCGCACTCACCTGCACGCCCGGCTATTACAACAACGAAGGCCGACCCGAAGCGGGTCCGGGCTGGTTTGGCGGCACCTACGCCGGGAGCGCCCCGGACTTCTTCCGCATGCTCCGAGAGTGGCGCGAACAGGGAGAATTCCGGGGTCTGGAACTCCGATAGACCGGAAACTTCCCCGGACTTTGCCGCCTGCCGCTTTTTCTGAAGAAGGAAACCGAATGAAACGCTCCCTCCTCGGTTGGCTCTCGCTCACCACGGGCATTCTCTTCGTTGGCTGCACCACGACGCCGCAAACGGGGATCATTTCGGCGACGTGGACGCCGCGCGGCAAACCCCCGGAACACATCGTGATCTCCTGGGAGTCCGAGGACGCGATCACGGGGCCGATGTACGTGACACTCGGCAAGGGCGGCGAACGCTTCACCGGCAACTACCTGCGCATCACCAACGGCACGACGATCAAGAGCGCCGAACCCATCCTCGGGCCCTGGAATGCGATCCGGGAAAGCGGTGGCTGGGCCCAGGAAGACGACCCCTGGTGGTGGGGCCCCCCCGGCGCGTGGCCCCTTGGCATCGGCTGGGATGGCGGGTACTTCCCGTCCTTCGTTCGGGACTACTCGGGCAAGGTCGTGGCGACCTTGTTCGGAAACCGCGGCGGCAAGATGCGCTGCCGGTTCACCCTCGACCGACCCCAGCAGGGCCTGGTTGGTGGCGGCACGGGAGAGTGCCAGTCCTCCACCGGCGGCACGATCACCGCACGCTTCTGAGACGACAGCACTCGAGAATCCGGACCCCTCGGCCTTCGGATCCGCTCAGAGCGACACGTTCAACCGGATGCCGGGAACGAACACGGTCGTCCGCTTGGGGTCGTTGGCCGGGTGGTAGACGATCTGCAGGTCGGGGCTGATGTGGATCCAGGGCAGGATCGCGAAGCGGTAGAAGAACTCGACCAAGGTCTCGTCCTGGAAACCCTGGCCGGGCGACGGGTCCGACCAGGCAAACCCGATGCCCGCCGACTCGTTGTCCCGCCCGAAGGGCCGCAACCAGCTGACCCCGCCGGAAACGAAGGTCCGGATGGGCGTGGCCGAGGGTTCGCCGTACCCGAAGCGAAAGAAGGACACGACGTCGGGGTGGCCCAGAGCCTGGTCGAAATTGACGCCGACACCCCATCCCTCGCCACCGGGAAACTCCGCGTGCCAGGGTGTCAGCCGGTAGTGGCCCAACCCGAGCCACGGCACCTGGACCTTCGCACCGAGCTCGGCCATCTCGATCCAGTTGCCGTCCCCGAGGTTCTCGCCAAACCTGAAGGCTCGATCCACCACCGAGGCCGCAGCGCCCACGGAAAGGTAGGCATGCTCGCCGAAATGGACGCGGCCGAAACCGCCGAGCCCCCCGTAGACCGGCCAGGGAATCGAGAGGTTGTTTTCCAACGCGAACGCGATGAACTGCTGAAAAGAATCGTTGGCGACCCGATTGGTGTCGAAGCGATTCGACAGGTCGACCTTCCCGATGCCAGCAACGAATCGCGTGGACTGCGAGACGAACTTCAGGATGGATTCGTCCAACGCAGCACCAAAGGGGTAGATGTTGCCGTTGAGCGTGGAAACCGAGCCCACGTTTCGGGTGATGACTTCCACCGAGGGGTTGTAGTTGAGACCCGGACTCCCCAGGAAACTCGCCTCCAGGAAAAACGCCCCCACGTCGGCGGCGGGCAAGAACCGCCAGCTCGCCGAAAGCCGCCAGCTGAAGGTCCCGAAATTCTTCTGGCCCTCGGTCACCTGACTGGCGTATTGCTCGTAAAACGCAGTTTCGAGGGAATACGTCAGTCCATAGTGAGCCAGGATTTCCTTGAGCTTCTCGCTCCCCGTCCAGATCGGGTGGAATCGAAACAGGCGCGAACCGTCTGCTTCGACCTCCCTGCGGAGCTTCGATTTCCGGGCGTGTTCGGCAGGCGTGTCGGCCGCTTCGGCATCGGGCGGGGGTGACGCGTCCTGGGCCGCCGCCATCGGCACTCCACCCGCCACGGCCAACGCAAAGAACCACCCCGCGGCCAGCGCCCCCGCCCTTCGCTTGTCCGCTGCGTCGCCGCTCATTCCACCTCCACGACTCCAGCAGCGACCCCTCGCCGCGTCGCCCACCAGCCAGCGCAGGCTATGCAACTTCCCGGGTCGCCGCAGCCGTCGGCCCGGACAGCCGCCAGATCACCGGAAGCGAAAGCGCCGTCGCCAGGACGACGTAATAGAGGGGAGCGAAATCGCTCCCACTTCGCGTCACGAGATAGGCAGCGACCATCGGTGTGGTGCCGCCGAAGATCGCCATGCAGGCGTTGTAGCCCAGCGCGACCGCACTGCAACGCAGGCCCCGCGGCGCCATGTCGGTCAGTACCGTGATCGAAAGCCCCCACCCGACCGCATTGAGCAGCGAAAAACCGAACTGGCCTGCGAAGACCAGGGCGAGATTTTCCTGGTGCATGAGCCACCAGAGTGGCCCGCCGAACACGAGGGTTCCGAAAGCTCCGGCGAGCCACACGGTGCGGGTGCCCCAGCGGTCCGCACACCGACCGATCCACAGGGCAAACAAAGCGACGACCACCAGATTCACGGTGGTGATGTCCAGGGCCCGCCCGGCCGAGAACTCCATCTCGCCCACCAGGTAGGAGGCCGCGTAGACGAACAAGAGGAAATAGATCACGGCCGTGGGAACCAGCAGAAGCACCATTCGCAGGACGGTCCGCCAGTGACCGGTAATCACGCGCCACACCGGATTTTCGGGACGTCTCGCTGCCGACTCGAGCGCCGACGACTCCGGCAATTCACGCCGCAACCAGCCGCCCACAACGGCGACGAGACCCCCGAGGAGGAAGGGAATCCGCCACCCCCACGCCTGCATCTCCGCTTCGCTCGAAACGCTCGCAATCGCGGCCGGCACGGCCGCACCCACGGCGCAGCCCATCAACATCGCGAACGCGAGCCAGCTCCCCGCGAAGGCCCGGTGCCCGGGCCTGGCTTCCTCGATCACCAGGACACCGGCCGCCGTGTATTCCCCGGCGACGGAGATCCCCTGAACGATCCGGATGCAGACGAGTGCCACGGCCGCCGGCAAGCCCGCCTGTGCGTAGCTCGGCAACAGGCCGATGAGAATCGACCCCGCGCCCATCAGCAAGACCGACACGATCAGCGCCGGCCGGCGCCCGAAACGGTCGCCGACATGGCCGAAAATCACGCTGCCGACCGGACGCGCGGCGTAGCCCACCGCCAGGACGGCGAAAGCCGACAAGACACCCGTTGCTCCGGTGTCGCCAGGAAAGAACACCTGGGCCAGGGTGGGCGCGAGAAAGCCGTAGATCGTGAAGTCGTACCACTCCAACACGTTTCCGCTGGTCGCAACCAGCATCGCCCGCGGCGAAAGGCCCGGTCTTTCCTGGGCGGGGCGCGCCGACTGCGTTGTGCCCGTTCGTGTGTGCGGCGACGCCACGAGACTTCCTCGGTGAGGTGGGCCCCAGTGTATACTCGCCCCGCGACGGGCCGAGCCCTCCCGGGGTACGACTCTCGGCCCCACGCCGCCTGTCATTCCGGCAGGGAACGGATCGACGAGGCCCCCATGACCCCCAGTAGCAAGTTCCGCCCCTCTCACCGGGGGTCGTCACCCAGCCTCGCCGAGCAACTCCAAGCGCGCGCCCGGGAGGTCCAGGCCCAGGGAGCCGACGTGATCTACCTGCACGTCGGCCAACCGAGCACCGGCGCGCCCGCCGGCACCCTGGACAAGATCGAAGCCGCGAGTCGCGACTCGACGATGGGCTATACCGCTGCGGCCGGACTCGAACCGCTTCGGAGACGTCTCGCTCAGCAATACGCCGAACGCTACGGCGTGACGGTCGACCCCGAGCGGATCGTGGTGACCCTGGGCGCTTCGGGCGCAATGATCCTGGCCATCGTGGGCTGCTTCGATGAGCGACAGCGTCTCGGCCTGCCCCAACCCTTCTATTACGGCTACCGCCACGCCATGGAGACGCTGGGCGTGGAATGCGTCCGGTTTCCCACCTCGATGGAAAACGACTTTCAGCCCACAATCGAAGACCTAGAAGCCATCGAGGGCGGGATCGACGGACTCGTGATCGCGAGTCCGAACAACCCGACCGGATCCATGATCCGCCCCGAAGCCCTCCAGGAACTCGCGGTGTACTGCGAGGAGCGAGAGATTCGCCTGATCTCGGACGAGATCTACCACGGGATCGTCTTCCGGGACGATCAACCCGAGGTGACGGCACTCGCCTATTCGGACGAGACCATCGTGGTCAACAGCTTCTCCAAGTACTACTCCATGGCCGGCTGGCGGCTGGGCTGGATGGTCGTCCCAAATTACCTCGCCGACCCGATCGCGAACCTCGCGCACAACCTCTACCTGTGCGCCTCCGCTCCCGCCCAGATTGGCGCCCTCCACGCCATCGATTGCCGCGACGAACTCAACGGCCACGTGAAGCGCTACCGCCGAAACCGGGAGATCCTGCTGGATCGATTGCCGGCCATAGGCTTCGATCGCTTCTGCGCCCCCGATGG
>JAYZFQ010000148.1:0-42311 GCA_036336695.1 Myxococcota bacterium | reverse complement strand
GGCGCCGACAGCGCGGCCGTCGGCATCGGTGATCTGCGGGCGCGCGGCGCGCCCGGAATCTCCGCGGACCGGGTGTTCGACCTTGACCACGTCGGCACCGAGGTGCGCCATGAGTTGCGTGGCATAGGGGAGGGCCTGCATTTGTTCCAGGGCCAGGACGCGGATGCCGTCGAGGGGCCGTCGGGTCGCGCCGGCAGGTGTGGGTCGCGTATCTCCGATGCGCATCGATGTGCCTCCCGGCCTACTTGCTGATCTCGAGGTTGTCTTGGGGGCCGCACGCCCGACGAGGGAGTGGGCAAGGGTGTCAGATCCCGCTGCCGGCCGCTCGCATTCGCCGGGGACCCGAGAACTCGTTTCAGAGACGGCAGGCGGGTATGCTGGGTTCCCCACGATCAGAGGAAGGGTTTTCATGGCGGCCGGAATCAGCGTCGATCCGTCGGTTTCCAGGGAACCCATCTGCGAGGACGCCGAGGGTCTGGCAACGGTCTGCGTGCTCTGCAGTCACAACTGTGGCTTGCGTGTCGACGTCCGCGGCGGTCGCATTGCCTCCGTACGGGGAGACGACGAGAACCCGATCACGTCGGGTTACCTCTGCAACAAGGCCTTTTCCGTGCCTCGCTATGCGCACCACGACCAGCGGGTAGAGCACCCCTTGCGCCGGCGCGCCGACGGGAGTTTCGAGCGGGTCTCGTGGGACGTCGCAATCGCGGAAATCGCCGAGAAGCTCGGCACGCTTCGTGCGGCGCACGGTCCCCGCGCGGTCGGCCTGGTCGGGATCGGTGGCCAGGCGAACCACCTGGACGGGCCTTACGGGCTGACCTGGCTCTGGGCGCTGGGTTCGAAGCGTTGGTTCAATGCCTTTGCCCAGGAGAAAAGTCAGCACTTCCTGGTGAGCCAGTGGATGTTCGACGCGTCGCCTTCCGTGTTCTTTCACCCGGACCTGGAACACGCCAACTACGTGTTGTTGATGGGCACGAACCCGCGCGTGAGCAATCGCGGGCACAAAGCAAACGACACCTTCCGGACGCTTGCCGAGCGAGACGACTGTTTCGTCGCGGTCGTGGATCCCCGCGAGACGGAAACGACGCGCGGTGCCGACCGCCATGTGCGCGTCCGGCCGGGCACGGATGTCTTCTTGTTGCTCGCGCTCGCGGCCCAGATCGTGCGGACGGAAGGCCTCGCGAGCGCTGAATTCCTGCGCGATCGCGCGGTCGATTTCGAGGCGCTTCGCTCGGTGCTGGAAGGCGTGGATGTCGAGGAGATGGCGCGCCGGTGCGGTGTGCCGGCACGCGAAATCGCCGCCGTGGCCGAGGAGTTTGCCGGTGCCGAGCGTGCCAGCATCATGTTCGACCTCTGTGTCGAACAGATTCCGTATTCGACGCTGGTTTCCTTCCTGATCCACGCGCTCAGTGCGATCACGGGAAACGTCGGGGTTTCCGGCGGGAACGTGTTCATGGAAGCGTCGAACCCGCCCCAGCGATCGCCCCTGCGGTTCGAAGAGCCCGAGCGAACCCTCGCCGCGGGGATCCGCTCGATTTCGGCGCTCGGCGGCTTTCCGATGTTTTCGCCCACGCTGGTTCCCGAGGAGGTGTGCAACGAACACCCCGAGCGTCTGCGCGCACTCGTCGTCGAGGGGGCGAACCCGTTCCTCTCCTACTCCGACACGGCCGCGTGGCGCGAGGCGCGCGAAGCCCTCGAGCTCCTCGTCGTGATCGAACCCGCGATGACGGAAACGGCTCGGGAAGCCGACTGGGTGTTGCCCACGCCCTGTGGATACGAGAAGTGGGAATGGGCGACCTTTCCCCGGGGTTATCCGGGGGTCTACGGTCAGCTGCGCCCGCCGGTGATTCCCGGGCCGCCCGAAGCGCTACCCGAGGCCGAGATCTACGCACGGCTTGCCGAGGCGATGGGCCTCGTGTCGTCGCCGCCGGAGCCGCTCGCGGCCCTCGCCGCGGAGGCGCTCGAGCCCGAGGGGGCGGCCCGCTATCTCGGTGCGCTGCAGGAAGCTGCGGGCGGTGATTCGGCCGCTCTCCTCTTCTGGGGCTACCGCACGCTGGGGCCGCAACTGGCTGGGCCGTCGCTCACGGCGATCTGGGCCCAGTGCCACGAGAACGCCATGCTGCGCCGCGAGGCGATCCTGCGCGTGTTCGACGAACGGTGGAAGGATGCCACGCCGTTCGAACTGGCCGCGGAACTCTTCCGCCGACTCATGGACAACCCCCAGGGCGTCGAGCTGTTGCGCATCTCTACGGAGCGGAATTTCGAGGACCACGTCGGCTTCGAAGACGGCCGCATGCGGTTGGCCCCGCCCGCGATGCTCGACGAAATCCGGCGCGCCATCGGGGAGGACCTTCCGAGCGACCCTGATTTCCCCCTCGTGCTTTCGGCCGGGATTCGCACCCAGTGGAACGCGAACACGATCCAGCGGGATCCGAAGTGGCGGAAGGGGAGGGGCCCACACTGCGCACTCCACATCGCCAGCGAAGACGCCGCGGCGCTCGGTATCGCCAACGGAGTGTCCGTACGGGTGACGACCCGGCGCGGGCAGGTGGAACTCCCGGCAGCGATCGACACCCGGATCGTGTCGGGGCATGTCTGGATTCCCAACGGCTTCGGGATGGCCTATCCCGGCGCGGACGGGGAGACCCTCGAGGTGCAGGGGGTGAACATCAACGAACTCACCGATGTCCGGGACCGCGATCCCATTACCGGCTGCCCCCATCACAAGTACACCCTCTGCCGGGTCGAGGCACTTTCCTAGCCCCCGGGCACCCTCGTTGCGCGGTTTGACAGCGGGGGGTCGATTTCTATACGCTACGTATCGTATTCCTTTAGCACGAGGTGGATGCCGTGGACTTCGATTTCTCCCCGGAAGAGCAGAAGTTCGCCGACGAGGTCGAGCAGTGGCTCGTCGACAACCATGACCCGGTCGTGATGGATCACCACCGGGAGAACTTCAGCCAACTCTCGGACACGCCGGAACGCCGTGCCTTCATGAAGAAGCTCGCGGCCAAGGGATGGCTCGGGATGTCCTGGCCGAAGGAGTACGGCGGCCAGGAGATCGAGGGGGTGTACGAGTTCATCCTGACCGAGGCCCTCGCCCGTCACGCGGCGCCGCAGATCGGAAAGGGTGTCGGCATCATCGGCAAGACCCTGATTCGTCACGGGAGTGAGAAGCTCAAGAAGGAGTTCCTTCCCCAGATCCTCGCCGCCGAGGTCGAGTTCGCCGTGGGATACAGCGAGCCCCAGGCCGGATCGGATGCGGCCAACATGCAGCTCAAGGCCGAGAAGGTCGAGGGCGGCTGGAAGCTCAACGGCCAGAAGATGTGGACGACCTCGGCACACTTTGCCGACTGGTACTGGGTCGGCGCCCGCACCGATCCGGACAAGCCGAAACACGACGGCATCTCGCTCTTCCTCATCCCCATGAACCACCCGGGACTCGAGGTGCAGAGCCTTCCCACGATCGGAAAGGACACGACCAACCAGGTCTTCTTCGAGGACGTCTTCGTTCCCGACGACTATCTGGTGGGCGAACGGGGACGGGGCTTCCAGATGATCTCCGAAGCCCTCGACCTCGAACGCTTCACGATGTTCACCCTGTCGCCGATCACGAACCGGACCGACGTGCTGGTGAACTGGGTGAAGGACGCCAAGCGCGACGACCAGCCGCTCAAGGACGACCCCAACGTGCGGCGCACGATCGCGCGCATCGCCACCGACACCGCGGTGGCCAAGGGGTTGAGCACGCGTTTCCTGTGTGCTGCCAAGGGCGGGGGAAAACCGCCGACGATCCAGTCGTCCCAGTACAAGCTCTTCACGACGACGCTCTCCCAGCGGGTCTGCAAGGACGCGCTGGATGTCACCGGTCACGAAGGGACCATCATGGAGGGGCAGGAAGAAGCGCCGCTCCTCGGTCGCTTCGAAGGCGCCTATCGCGCCACCATGAACGAAACGGTGGGCGGCGGGGCTTCGGAAATCCAGAAGAACATCATCGCTCGGCGCCACCTCGGCCTGCCGAAGAACTTCTAGAGGGTTCCCCCATGGATCTCGATCTCACAGAAGAACAGCAGATGATCGTCGACATGACACGCGGAATGCTCGAGGAGCATTGCAGTGTCGAAGTCGTTCGCAGCGTCGAAGACGACCCCAAGGGCTATCCCGAAGAACTCTGGAAGCAAATGGGAGAACTCGGGCTCAACGGCATCCTGATTCCCGAGAGCCACGGCGGCGGTGGCATGAACCTGCTGGAAGCCGCCTTCGTGTACGAGGAACTCGGGCGGGCCATGGCGCCGGTGCCGCACTTCGTGAGCTGCGTGCTCAGCGCGGGCGTGCTCCTGGAGGCCGGGAATGACGCTCAGCGCGAGGAGTGGCTGCCGAAGATCGCCGACGGGTCGGCGATTCTCACCACCGCCTGGTACGAACCGGAACGCGGACAGGGCGAAGCGGGGATCCAGCTCGAGGCGAAGCGCGATGGTGAAGACTACCGGTTGAACGGCGTGAAGCGGTCGGTTCCCTACGCCGGCGTGGCCAACGGATTGCTCGTGCTCGCGCGTTCCGAAGCGGGTGTGGAAATCTTCCTGGTGGACCCGAACGCGGACGGCGTGACGCTCAGTTTCTTCAAGTCCCAGGGCCGCGAGCCCCACTTCCGGGTCGAATTCGACGATGTTCGCGTCCAGGCGAAGGACAGGATCGGCGAGCCGGGTTCGGGCTGGCAGACCTGGGACAAGGTGATGCACGACGCGATCATCCTGGTGTCGGCCCAGGCGATCGGCGGTGCCGATCGCTGCCTGATGGAAACCGTGGCCTACGCGAACGAACGGGTCCAGTTCGACAAGCCGCTGGGCGCCTTCCAGGCCCTGTCCCACTACATGGCCGACGCGTCGACCCAGATCGACGGCGGGCGTGTGCTGGTTCACGAGGCGGCATGGAACCAGACCCAGGGGCGGAGCATTGCCCGGCTGGCGCCGATGGCGAAGCTTTTCTGTTGCGAGGCGTATCGCGAAACCACCCGGGTGTGTGCCCAGATCTGGGGCGGTGTCGCCTTTACGATCGAATACGATCAGCAGATGTTCTTCCGCCGAGCGAAGCACCTGCAGCTCTCCTGGTGGGACACTCCCTACCTCGAGGAGCTGGTGGCGGCGGAAGTGCTCGATTCCTGACCCCCCACCCCTTCAGGAACCCTTCGATGAACCTTCCCCCGGCTCTCGACGGCGTGACCGTGCTCGACCTGGCATCGGTCGGGCCGGCAGCGCGTTGTTCGCGGATCCTCGCCGATTACGGCGCGCGGGTGGTGAAGGTGGGAACTCCGCCGCGGAAGGCCGGCCTGCAGGTGGCGCCGAACTATCACGCGTACTCCGCGTCGCGTTGGATGCAGCGCGTGCGCATCGACTTGAAGGCGCCTGCGGGAAAAGCGGCCTTTCTCAAGCTCGTCGAAACCGCGGACGTCGTGATCGAGAGCCTGCGCCCGGGAGCGGTGAAACGTCTCGGCCTCGCCTACGACGATCTCCGCGGGCTCAACCCGCGAATCATCTACTGCTCGACGAGCGGATACGGACAGGACGGCCCGATGTCGACCTGGGCCGGACACGACATCAACTACCTCTCGGTCGGCGGGTTCATGCACACCGCGAATCGGCGCGGCGACGGTGGCCCCCCGATTCCCGGTGCGACGGTTGCGGACAGTGCGGCCGGGGGGATGCAGGCCGCGATCGCGATCATGGCGGCGTTGCTGCGGCGCCAGAAGACCGGCGAGGGCGAGTACCTGGATGTCTCGGTCACCGCGGGCGTGCTGTGGCTGATGTCCCTGAATGTCGACCAGCACCTGGCGACGGGCGAAGAACCGGGTCCGGGCCACGACATTCTGACCGGTCGGTATGCCTGCTACGACACCTACCAGGCGTCGGACGGGAAGTGGCTGTCCGTCGGTGCCATCGAACCCCACTTCTACGCAAACCTGTGCAAGGCAATCGGATGCGAGCGCTGGATCGAGCACCAACTGGACGACGCCGTCCAGGACCAGATTCGCGCCGATTTCCGGGCCGCGTTCGCCAAGCGGACGCGGGACGATTGGGTGGCGGACCTTTCGCCCAACGACACCTGTGTCGCTCCCGTCTACACCATGGCCGACATCGCAGCGGACGCCCATCTGCAGGGACGGGGTGCCTTCTGTGAAGCGTGCCACCCGGAAAACCCGAGTTTCCGGCAACTGGCCCCGGCGCTGGCGGGGATGAAGCAGCCGGACGGTCCCATCGACGCGCGCGTCGATTCCGAAACCGACACCGACGATCTTCTGCGGGAGGCGGGTCTTTCCGCCCAGGAGATCGAAGCACTGCGCGCCGACGGCGTCGTCGCCTGAACCGAGGAGGAGAGAACCCATGTCCGAACTGCCGGCCGAAGTCGAGGGATGGATCGGCCAGAAGCGCTACGAGACCGAGGGCGAGTTCGATGTGGAGCAGGGCTACATCTTCACCACCTGCTCTTCGGTCGAGAACGGAAACCCGATCTACTGGGACGAGAAGACCGCGAACGAGATCACCGACGGCCCGATCGCGCCGCCGGCGATGATCTCGGTGTGGTTTCGGCCGCACCTCTGGGCGCCGAACCGTACCGAGCAGGCGATGCCGCTCCAGGTCCACTTCGACCTGAAGGAGATCTTCGCGTTGCCGGAGGCGGTCATGAGCGACAACACCGTGACGTTTGGCGAACCGGTGCGGCCCGGCGATCGCTTGCGCACGTGGCAGGTGCTGCGCAAGGTGAGCGGCGAAAAACAGACCAAGCTCGGCACCGGCCGCTTCTGGGACATCGACGTCGAGTACGTGAACCAGCGCGGTGAATGGGTCGGCACCGAAAGCTATACGGGCTACGGCTATCGGAGGGATTCCTGATGAGCGTCCAGACATTGACCGCGGACCAGATCACGGCGGGTGAGTCGCTTCCCGAGCTGTCCAAGGATGTCTCTCCGGTGACCGTAGTGCTCGGCGCCATGGCGAGCCGCGACTGGCGCCCCCAGCACCACGACTACAAGTTCGCCACGGAGAACAACGGCGTGCAGGACATCTTCATGAATACGCCGAACCTGGCTGCCTGGTTCGAGCGCTACGTCACGGACTGGACCGGCCCCTACGGGCGCATGGGCTGGATCCGGTTTCGCATGAAGGACTCGGTCTTTCCCGGCGAGACCATGGTGTTCAACGGAACGGTCACGGGCGTCGACACCGACGACGTGGGGTGTGCCTGGGCCGAAGTCGAACTCGAACTCGTGAGCGGCGGGCGTACGACCACCGTCTGCACCGCGCGCGTGGCGATCCCGGCCCATGAGGGCGACAATCCGTGGAAGCGGCGGGGAGACGACTGGAAACCGGAGGCTTCTTCATGAGGATGCGATTCATCGTGGCTGCGCTCGCCGGAGCGCTGTTGTTTGCAGGTTGTGCTTCGGGTCCGATCACGACCTGGCCCTACTCGAGTTGGTACAGCGAGGCCGGCGAAAACAGCATGGGCGACTTCGAGGAGAGGCGCGACCAGTGCTTGCGTCAGGTCGGCGCCAATCTTCAGCCCGCCCGCGTGCCGAAGAACAGCGGCCAGGAGAACAACTTCGTCATCTGCATGAATGCCGGTGAGTGGTGCACCCAGGCCTACAAGTGCGACAAGTCGGGGGCTTCCTAGGCCTCGAAGGGCCCCTTCCCGAGCTGGTCCCGGATGGGCGTGAACTCCGGCTGGAGCATTGCCCGGCGCTGCCAGTTGGCGCCATCGACGACGAGGGTGGTGCCGCTCACGTACGCGGCGTAGGGCGAGGCGAGGTAGGTCGCCGCCCAGCCCAGTTCGCGCGGCTGGCCCACCCGGCCCGCGGGCGCTCGGAGCGCCTCTCCCTGGCCGCGCTCGGGCACCGCGCGGATGTCTGCGGTTTCGTCGGCGTGGGGGAACAAGCCGGGCACGAGCCCGTTGACCCGGACCCCGTAGGGGCCCCATTCCACCGCGAGGGTCTCGGTCATGTTCTTGACGCCGGCCTTTGCCGCCGCGGAGTGCGCAAAGCCGGGACCGCCCGTCCAGGCGTAGGACGCGCCGATGTTCACGATCGAACCCGGGTGCCCAGTAGCGATCAAGCGCCGGGCAAACTCGCGGGAGCAGTGGAACGTGCCATTGAGCACGATGTCGACCACGGTTCGCCAGGCATTGGGGCTCATGTCTTCGGCGGGAACGGGAAAGTTCCCGGCCGCGTTGTTCACGAGGGTGGTCGGCGGACCGGCTTCGGCTTCCACGGTGTCGAAAGCGGCCTGCACCTGCTTGGCATCGCGGATGTCGCCGGCGGCCGCGACGGCGCGGCCGCCTGCGGCTTCGACGGCCTCCACGCCTGCCCGTCGATGGGCTTCCCCGCGGCTCAGGACGCCTACCGTCGCACCGAGGCGCGCGAACTCGATGGCGATCGCCTTGCCGAGTCCCGTTCCGCTCCCGGTGACGATGACCACCTGCCCGTCGAAGGTTCCCGGAGGCAGGGCCGAAGCGCCGAGGGGCGGCGGGTCGGGCAAGCCCATGGTGCGGTCTCCTCGTCTTGAAGGAGGGGATGATAGTGTATGCCCGGAGGAAGCCGTGAGCGAAGCCCCCGCGCGTGAAATCGATACTGGAACGCGCGACCTGCTGTGCCGGATCGAAGCGCGGGTGGCGGTGCTCACGCTGAACCGGCCCGAGTCGCGCAACGCGCTCAGCTGGGAGCTCAAGGCGGCCCTCGTCGAACAGGTGCCGCGTCTCGGTGCCGACCCGGATGTCGGCTGTCTGCTCCTGACCGGGGCCGGCGGTGCCTTCTGCGCCGGGGGAGACACGAAGAACATGGCGAAGGAGGGCCGTCCCCCCTCGCCCGAGGAACGCAAGCGGATCCTGCGTTTCGAGCACGCGCTGCCCGAAGCGATCCACCGCCTCGAAAAACCCGTCGTCGCCGCACTTCCCGGTCCCGCGGCGGGTGCCGGGTTGTCCATCGCCCTGTCCTGCGACCTGCGGGTGATGGCCGCGAGTGCGTTCGTCACCACTTCCTATGCGCGGCTCGGTCTCTCGGGCGACTATGGTGGCAGCTGGTTCATGACGCGGCTCGTCGGCACCGCCAAGGCGCGAGAGCTCTACTTCACGAGTGAGCGTGTCGATGCAAGTGCCTGCCTGGAACTCGGCCTCGCGAACCGGGTCGTCCCCGATGCGGCGCTCGAGAAGGAAGCACTCGCGCTCGCGAAGCAGATTGCCGCGGGGCCGCCCATCGCACTGCGCTACATGAAGGACAACCTGAACCGGGCGCTGACCGAAGACCTGCCCGCGCTCCTCGATGTCGAGTGCGACCGCATGGTGCAGAGCGCCCAGACCGAGGACTACGTCGAGGCGGTTCAAGCCTTTCGGGAAAAGCGCGCCCCGGAATTCAAGGGCCGCTAGGAGGCGCGATGAGCAGCGAAACGATCACGCTCGAGTACGACGGACCCGTTGCGATCATGAGCAACAACCGGCCGGAGAAGCACAACGCCGCGAACAACGAGATGGATGACCGACTCTGGGAGGTTCTCGCGGAACTGAACGCGCGGGAGGGCCTGCGTGCCGTGGTGTGGCGCGGCAACGGCAAGTCGTTTTCTTCCGGTCGCGACCTCACGGAACTGGGCGGGCGTCCCGGGGGCATCAGTGACCTCGAGTTCATCGAGCGTGGCCACCGCGGGACGCAGCAGTTCTTCACCCTCGACGCCCCGATCCTGGTGGCGCTGAAGGGCTGGGTGATCGGCGGTTCCTTCGAGCGGTCGCTGCTCTGCGACGTGCGGGTGGCCGGGGAGGGGGCGCGGATGCGACTCCCCGAGGTCCTTCACGGTGTACTCCCGGACACGGGGGGCACCGCACGCCTGGTGCAGATGGCGGGTCACGGCCTCGCCGCCGATCTCGCGCTGACCGGGCGCATCTTGACGGCGGACGAGGCGCTCCGGCATGGCGTGGTCTCGCGGGTTGTTCCCGACGACCAGCTCGACGAGACCTGTCTCGAGATGGCGCACCAGATCGCGAAAGCACCGGCTTTCACCGTCACGATGTTCCGCCGCAACCTCGCCCGGATGGTCGACCCCCCGGTGCAGGAGAGCATGCGCCAGGAAGCCATCACCCAGTCGCTGGTCTTCCAGTCCCACGATTACGCCGAGATGAAAGCCGCGCGCACCGAGGAGCGCGAGCCGAAGTATCGCGGGCGCTAGAACCGGGTGGGGTCGAGCAGGGCATTCGACCCGCCATCGGCGATGATGACCTGACCCTGCACGTAGCTCGCATCCGGTCCGAGCAGGAAGGCTACGACCCCGGCGATCTCGTCGGCGCTGCCGTGGCGCCCCACAGGCACCGGCATGGCCTCGATGGCCGGCGCATGGGCTGCGTCCGAGAGCAGGCGGTCGAGCATGGGGGTTTCCATCTTGCCGGGTGCCACGGCGTTGATGCGGATGCCCTCGGGCGCCCACTCGACGGCGCGCCGCTTCACTGCCTCGGCCAGGGCCCGCTTGGCATTCGCGTAGGAGGTGGTGCCGTCCCGCTCCGCCATGAGTTCCTGGGCCAGCTTTTCGTCGCCATCGCGGCAGGCCTGGAGGTACTCCGGGATCATCAGCATCTCGGCCCCGGCTCCGATCGAAGAGATCGCGACGGCCGCGGGTGCGCTGCCGCGGGAGAGTTCCGCTTTGAGCCCGTCGAGAATTGCAACCGCGCCAAAGTAGTTCACACGGCAAATGGCCTGGGGGTCGTCGTACGGACCGAGCCCGGCGCAGGACACGACCCCTTCGAGACTCCCTCCGCAGGCCTCTTTTGCCCCAACGATGCCCGCAGCACGCCCGTCGGGCGTGCCGAGGTCGGCGACGATGGGGGCATCTCGGCGGTCGAGTCCGATGACGCGGTGCCCAGCTCCTTCCAGCCGGCGAACGAGCGCGGCTCCGAGACCCGATGCAGAACCCGTAACGAGGATGGTGCGCATCCCGACATTCTACTCCCTAACGACCGCGAGTGAAGCATGATTGTGGTTGCCATTTCTGTTGGTAGCCTTTGTCGGATGAGTCGTGTCGCTGGAGCGATAGTTGCGCTGCTGCTGTGCGCGAACTGTGCCGGACCGGGTACCGCCCACAAGCGCGCGTGGATCGAGGTCAGTACCCCGAACTTCACGATCTGGAGTGCCCAGAGCGAGACTGCAACCCTGGCGTTGGCGCGCGACCTGGAACTCTTCCGCTCTGTGGTCGAGTTCGTCGTGGGCCGCCCGCTCCCGACTTCGCCGGTTCCGATTCGCGTCTATGCCTTCGACACCGCAACGAGTTACCGGGGGTTCGGGCCCCGGCAAAGCGCCGGTGTTTTCCGGCAGACCATGCGGCAGAACGTCATCTTGTTGGCTCCCGCTCGTAAATACGCGACCCACGTGATTCAGCACGAGTACGTTCACTTCCTGCTCGAAAATCACGAAGACTTCGTTTATCCACCCTGGTATCACGAAGGCTTTGCCGAGTTCCTGGGCACGGCTCAACTCGAACGACAGGAGGTCGAGATCGGCGCTCCGCCCAGCGGCCTTTGGGGTCTCAGAATGGCAACCTGGGTGCCGCTCGAGGAACTGTTTGCCGTGCAGCGTCGCGCGGATGTTCCAGTGAGCGCGCTGTACGGCCAATCGTGGGCATTCGTTCACTACCTCAATCTCGGGCGGGACGGCAAGGGGAACGCGAAACGAGAACTCACGAGGTTCTTCCGCGCCAGGGAGCGCGGAGTCAGCGTTGCGGATGCAGTAGAGAGCGCGTTCGGCATGAGTGTGGATCAGCTCGATGCCGACTTGAGGGGTTATGTAAGGAAGCGCAGATATTCTTCCGTCGTCGCTGGGATCGAAACCTTCGATCTGGGTGCGAGTCCGACGGTTCGCACGCTTTCTCGAGCGCAGGTCGCCATAGGCTTGGGCGAGCTTGCGTTGCTTGGGGGGCGAACGGATCTGGGGTTGCAATATTTCAAGGACGCTCTGTTGATCGAGCCGGCCCACTCACGCGCCCGGCTCGGACTTGCAAATGCCCACGCATTCGCACGGCGCTGGAAGGAGGCTGAGGTCGAGTACGCGGCGCTGCTCGAAACCGATCCGGACGACGCCACGACGCACCTGGACTACGCCAATTTTCTCCACTGGCAGGCGCGGGAAATAGAGGATGCGGCCGAGCGCGCACAGGTCGCGCGGCGTGCCCGTAGCCACTACGTCAAGAGCTGGAAGCTCGATGACTCCGTACCCGAGACCTACGCGGGCTACGGCGCGACCTTTCTGCTGGAGGGCCAGCAGACCGAGAAGGGGCTGAAGACGCTTCGGCACGCCCACGAGATGCTGCCCTCGTCGTTGGATATTCGTATCGACCTGGCTCTCGCGTACCACGCGCTTGACCGCTCTGAAGAGGCCCGCCGGCTCCTGATTCCCACGCTGGGGTACATCCACGACGAGGCCGAGCGGAAGCAGGTCGAAGCGATCCTCGCGGAGACCGGTGGCGTCCCCGGCGGCGAGTCGTCGGATACCTAGGGCCGGATCGAGTAGCGCCGCGGCCCGGTGTGGAGGGCGAGCTGGGGCTCGATCGCGTCGATCCACTCGCAGAGCCGGGGTCGGGTTTCGCGCGGGTCGATGAGGTCGTGGACGCCGAATTCCTCGGCGCGGGGGAAGACGGACTGGGCCGCAGCGATCTCGTCCTCGAGCTCCCGGCGCCGCGCGTCGGGGTCGGGGGCCGCTTCGATCTCGCGCCGGTAGGCGAGGGCGACGCCGCTCTCGACGGGCATGGCGCCGGTCTCGGCCGAGGGCCACGCCACGACCGTGGCGTTCGAACCCAGGTGGATGCCGGCGGCAACGCCGAAAGATTTGCGCACCAGCACGGCGAACCAGGGCACCGTTGTCTGGAGCACGGCGAACAAGGTCTCCATCCCGTAGCGGATCGTCGCGGCCTTCTCTGCCTCGGGGCCGATCATGAAGCCGGGCTCGTCGACGAAGCTCACGATGGGCAGGTGGAAGGTGTCGCAGAGTTCGACGAAGCGGCGCAGCTTGCGCGCTCCATCGGCCGTCATGTTGCCGCCGGCCTGGAAGCAGTCGTTGGCGATGACGCCGATGGCGCGGCCCTTCAGGCGCGCCAGGGCCGTGACCTGGGTGCGGCCGTAGTCGGGAGAGAGCTCGAAGAGCGAATCGCGGTCGACCACGGCCTCGATGAGCGGGCGCACCTTGTAGGCGCGACGCCGGTTGCGCGGCACGATCGATAGGAGCGCCTCTTCGCGTCGCTCGGCGGGATCGGTGGCGTCTTGCACCGGGGGTCGCTCCCAGACGTTGCCGGGGAGGTAGGAAAGAAACGTGCGGACCAGGCGCCAGACCTCTGCTTCGTCTTCCGCCACGGCATCGACGACGCCACTTCGCGCGTGGATGCGCGCGCCGCCGAGCTCTTCCTTATCGACCCGGATCCCGAGGGCGCGTTCGACGAGGGCGGGGCCGCCCGTCAGGACCTGTGCGGTGTTCCGGGTCATCACGGAGAAGTGCGACGCGACGAGCCGGGCCGCCGGGAAACCGGCGACCGGTCCGAGGGCCGCACAAACCACGGGCACGGTCGAAAGCGCCTCGAGGCAGAGGAGGTTCAGCGGCGATGCGGAGGTGAAGTCGTACCCCGATCGGCCGCGCCGGGGCCCCGCGCCCTTGATGTTGGCACCCCCTCCTTCGAGCAGGCGCACCAGCGGCACGCGGCGCGAAATCGCGAACTGGTCGACCCAGAGGCCCTTGCGAAGCGAGCTCTCCGAGTAGGCGCCGCCCTGGACGGTGAAATCGTCCCCGCCCACGACGACGGGCCGCCCGTCGATGTTCGCGGCGCCCACCACCACGTTCGCCGGCGTGAAGCTCGTCGCGCGCCCTTCGGCGTCGAGTTCCGGTTCCCCTGCGATCCCGCCCTGTTCCCGGAAACTTTCCTTGTCGACGAGCGCCGTGATCCGCTCGCGCACGGTGAGGCGTCCGCGTTCGTGCTGGCGGGCTACGGCGTCGGTGCCGCCCTGGGCGCGTGCCAGTTCTCGGCGCCGCGCGAGTTCCTCGACCTCGTCCTTCCAGCTCATGGCGGACGAGGATACCGTGGCGGCAAGCGGCGGCGCTCGGCCCCCCATCCCGCTCACGGCGGGCGCGGAGGGGATCTCGGCCCGTTGTATTAGAATCCGGAGCCCATGCCGCTCCCTCTTCCCTCCGCCACCGTGGTCGTGGTGCGCGACGCGGACGCCGGCCTCGAGGTCCTCCTCCTCGAGCGGAATACGGGAAAGAACGTCTGGGTCTTTCCCGGTGGAAAACTGGAGGCGAGCGATGGCTATACCGAGGGAGCGACGGACTGGGAGGAAGCCGCGCGGCGCGCCGCCGTGCGCGAGACGCGCGAGGAGGCGGGGCTCGTTCTCGACCCCGGCGCCTTCGTTCCCTTTTCTCGCTGGATCACCCCGGAGGTGTCGCCGAAGCGCTTCGACACCTGTTTCTTCCTGGCCGAAGTCGATCCCGGCGCGTCGGTTCGCGTGGACGGCAGCGAGATCTCGGGTCACCGCTGGTTCGCGCCCGACGCTGCGCTCGCGGCACACCATGCGGGCGAAATTCAGCTCGCGCCGCCGACCTTCGTCAGTGTCGACTGGCTCGTCCCCCACGAAAAGTCCGCCAGTGCGCGCCGGGTCTTTGCCGAACAGACGCCCCTGGTCTTTCGCCCGTGCATCTGCCCCATCGAGGGTGGCGTCTGCATGCTCTACCCGGGCGACGCCGGGTACGACGACAAGGACCCGGAGATCCCCGGTGCGCGCCACCGCATGTGGAGCCGCGCGGGGCGCATGCGCTACGAGCGTTCCTAGGCGGCGTCCTCGACGCGGTCCTGGGGCGTGTAGCGGACCAGCATGGACTCGCAGGTTCGGACCAGTGCGTTCGGCCGCAGCGTCGGCCCGCCCGCGAGGTACTCGATATCGGGGAGACGGCGCAGCACCTCCTGAAAAACGACCCGCATCTCCATGCGCGCGAGGTTCGCGCCCAGACAGAAGTGGCTGCCGATCCCGAATCCCAGGTGGCTGGGGTTCCGGTCCACGCGGAAGCTGTCCGGGTCTTCGAACTCCGCCGGGTCGCGGTTCGCCGAGCCGTAGAGCATCAGGACCTTTTGCCCGGCCAGGAGTTTGCGGCCGCGCAGTTCGGTGTCGTGGACGACGGTCCGGCTGAAGGAGCGCACGGGTGAAACGAGCCGGATCATTTCCTCGCAGGCCCCTTTGATGAGGTCGGGGTTTTCGATCAGCTTTTTGCGTTCCCCGGGGTTTTCGATCAGGAGCTGCATGCCCCCCGAGATCGAGTTGCGCGTCGTCTCGTTTCCCGCGACGAGAAGGATCACCATCAGTTTGATGAGTTCGTCGTTGCCCAGTTCGACCTGCTCATCGGTGATGTGGATGGGCCGGCCGTCGGGCCAGCGGTTTTCCTCGTACCGCATCAAGAGACCGTCGTCCTTGGCACCGACCAGGATGCTGGCGAGGTCGTCCTGGGGATTCTTCCGCCGGTCATCGAGGATCGGCCGCACGTAGTTGCCGTAGGCGACGTAGGCACGCCCCCCCGCTGCCGCGATTTCGGGATTGTCGAGGTTTCCCTCGGCGCCGATCATCGCGTCGGACCAGCTGTGGAATTGGTCGTAGTCCTCCTCCGGGATGCCGAGCATGGCGGCGATGATCCACAGGGGAAGCGGCACGGAGATGCTCTGGACGAAATCGCACTGGCCGTCCCGAGCCACGGCGTCGATCGCCTTGGTCGTGAGGTAGCGGAAGGTTTCCTCCAGCTTCTTCACCATGCGCGGCGTGAAGCCGCGGTTGATCAGGGTGCGCAACTCGCCGTGTCGAGGCTCTTCCTCGTCGATCAGGCCGATCTTCACGGGGATGGTCGGACGGACCCCCTCGGCGGAGGTGAAGGTTTCCTGGTGTTTCGAGACGTAGGAGACGTCTTCGAAGTTGGAGATCAACCAGAGCTGGTCCACCTCCGACCAGCGAACCGGGTCTTTTTCGCGGAGCCAGGCGAAGCGCTCGAGCATGTCCGCTTCGTTCCAGGTCGGGGATTCGGTGTAGGCGACGTCGATGTCCATGGGGGCTCCTTCAGTCGGAAGAGGGGGCGCGGTTGGAGAACAATCTCGTGGTGAGTTCGACCAGGGCGCGGCTCTGTCGCTCGATGGCGTCCGCCGCGAGCAGGTCCTCGCCGTTCAGATCCTTGTAGAGCGGGGCGATCGCGAAGTAGCCAACGACGACGTGGTACATCGCGAGCATGAGGTGCGGGGCTAGTTCTTTGTCCCAGCCGGCATCGGGCGCTTCGACCATTTCGTTGGCGCGTGCGAAGACCGGTCCGATCCGGCTGCGCAGCATGGGGGTCAGGCGTTGGCCGCCCGAGAGGGTTTCGTGCATGACCAGCCGCGGCAGGTTCGGCCGCGCCGACAGGACTTCCATGACCCGCGAAACCAACTCGCCCCGGTCTTCCTGCTGGTCGACGAACTCGGACAGCAGTTCCACGACCGGGCGGATGCCCCGGTCGAGCACGGCTGCGTACAGGGACTCTTTGCCGTCGAAGTGGTTGTAGAGACTCGGGTTCCGGATGCCCACCCGGGTTGCCACATCGCGGAGGGTGGTGCCCTCGTAGCCGCGCTCGGCGAAGAGTTCCTCGGCGGCGTCCAGGATCCGCTCCGCCGTGGCCTCCCCCTTGCGTCGGGCGCGGCTCGGCGTGGCGGGGAGGGAGGGGGCGGTCACGGGGGAACTCCAAAAAACTAACTAGCGCTAGTTTTGCATGGAACCGCCATTCCGTCAAGCGGATCCCCGGATTTTTTCCCGTCGCGGCATGCGCCGGGAGGCGCCCGGGCCAGCGGCTGCCGCGATTCCCCTGGAGCGGAGCGCCGGCGTTCTACCCGCCGGCCCCGGCTACTCCGGCCAGTCCGGCCAGTCCTGGGAGACCCGCAGTTTCCACTCGGGCGTGCGCTTCTCTGCGAAGGCGACGGGTCCTTCGACGGCGTCGGGCTTCGGCATGATGTGCAGGTGGAGGGCCGTTTCCTTTTGCTCCACCTCCTGGGGGGAGAGCATGGGTGCCTCCCAGAGGAGCCGCTTCGAGACCGCGACCGAAACGGGCGCTGCGTTGATGGCCACGTCCCGGGCAATCTCGAGGGCGGCCGGCAACACCGCTTCTGCCGGCAACACCTGGGAGGCCACGCCGAGGCGCTCCAACTCTTCGCCGGGGAAAGTTCGGCCGGTCAGCAGGAGTTCGGCGGCGCGGGCGAGTCCCACGGCGCGCGTGACGGTCCAGTGCGAGTAGGCATCGCCCATCACACCGCGTCGGACCTGGACGATGCCGTACTTCCCTTCCCGGGCGAAGATCCTCAAGTCGCACTGCATGGCGATGGTCATCCCGAGACCGATGGCGTGTCCGTTTACCGCGGCCACGACGAGCTTGCGCACACGGAAGGCCGGAAAGGCGAAGGCCGCAGCGCGGAACGAACGGCCACCCGTCTGGGCAAGATCGAAGGTCCTCGCCGCCTGGGTCATGTCGGCGCCCGAACAGAAAGCGCGGCCGGCTCCGGTCAGGACAACCGCGCGCACCGCGTCGTCCTCGTCGCAGCGCCGGAACGCCGCGGACAGCGCATCTCCCATGGCCATGGAGAAGGCGTTCAATTTCTCGGGGCGGTTCAGGGTGATGACGGCGACCCCGTCGTCATCGAGTTCGAAGATCAGGTCTTCCGCGGCCATGCACGCACTATAGTAGGGAGGCACGACCTCTGGAACGAGGCCCCCCGCGCCATCGCGACCGGTCAGGGGCCCGGCTTGAACGCCTCGATGGTGTTGGGCCGATCGATGCGCTGGAGCTGTGGCGGACGTTCGATGCGCTGGATGCGCTCGATCACGTTTGGTTTTTCCACGCGCGTCGGTTTGGCGTCGGAAACGGAATGGGGCTTCAGGAATTCCGCGGTCGGGCGGGGATCGGACACCGGAGGCACCTCCGGCCGGTCCGGCGCGGGCGGCGCGATCTCGAGCCGCTTGGCATCGAGGACGCCGTCGCGCAGGGGGCCTTCGACGGTCAGACGCAGTTCGGGACCGGCACCGCGCGGCAGTTCCACCCCCGCGTTGACTTCGAAGCCGTCCAACTCGAAGCGTTCCGGTCCGACGCGGCGTCCCGCGAAGCCCTGAATGGACAAGCGGCCCAAGTCGGGCGTCGTGCGAACGAGAGCGTCGACGCTCGGCATCGGTGCGCCCAGGGGGCGGGGTCCCGCCGGCGAAATACGCGACGCGACCACGCGGCCGTCGGGCCGCCGGAGTCCGCTCACGTCGATCCGTGTTCCCGGTTCCAGCAGGCCGGCGCGTTGCGCAGGGGCGAGGACCGCCGCGGGAATTTCGATGGTTTGTCCGTTCACACGGAACAGCTCCGGTTCCCCGGCGACGTTCGCGACCGGTCCGATGGCTGCGCTGAGCAGGGTGATCGACCGGGCCACGAGGCCGTTGTCCCCTGCCTCGGCCACGATCCAGGCGACCTGGCCCACCGCCAGGCTGGCAATCGTGCTGGCTGCGCCGTTTTCCGTGACCGGTACGTCGGTGCCGTAGTGCACCTCAAGGCCATTGATGCACACGCTCGCGAAACCGGTGATCGTGCCAAAGATCCCGGTGCCGCCGAAGCCGCTATCGGGGTCCTCGGCGCCGGTGCCGCCGAGGCCGCTATCGGTGGCGGCGATGCCGGTGCCGCCGAAGCCGCTGTCGGGGTCCTCGGCCCCGGTGCCGCCGAGACCGCTGTCGGTGGCGGCGATGCCGGTGCCGCCGAGGCCGCTGTCGGGGTCCTCGGCCCCGGTGCCGCCGAGGCCGCTGTCGGTGGCGGCGATGCCGGTGCCGCCGAGGCCGCTATCGGGGTCCTCGGCTCCGGTGCCGCCGAGGTCGCTGTCGGTGGCGGCGATGCCGGTGCCGCCGAAGCCGCTGTCGGGGTCCTCGGCGCCGGTGCCGCCGAGGCCGCTGTCGGGGCCCGTCGCGGCAATGGCCGGACACGCTGCGTGGCTGCTCGCGCCCGGCAATAGCGCGAGGCCGACGCCGAGCGCGAGTGCAGCCAGGCCGAGGTGCAGGAACCTACTCACCGGTCTCTCGTTCTTTTTTGGCCCGGAAGAAGTAGAGCCCGAAGTTCATGCGGAGGTTTCCGTCGCGCCGGGTGTCGCGCTGCTGGAGCTTCAAGGCCCGGCTGTTGACCGCCTGGAGCGCCTGCATGCCGAGTTCTTCCGAAAGCGCCGCGAGTTCTTCGACGGATTCCTGGGTGAGCCCGTCGTAGTACACGCTGCGCTCGAGGAGTGGCGCGCCCTTGCCCTCCAGGTTGTGGCCCGCGGCGGCGAGGTGGTCGTGGAGGTTCCGCCCGAAGTAGTGCGCCTTTTCGTCGAAGCCCTTGGAGGGAACGAAGGCGTCCGAGGCGAGACGCACCCGATCGTTGGCATCGACTTCGGCGATGCCCAGCCGCAGCCACTCGTCGAGCACCGCCCGCGGTCGGATGTCGGTACTGACGGACGCCACGAGGTCATCGAAGCAGGGGCCGCTTTCGTCCGCTTCGGGAGTGCGCGCGAGGGGCCGCGGGCGCCCGCGGGCATCGAGGACTTCGCTCGCCCCGTTCCACTGCGACACCAGCCGAGCGCCGAGGGAGACGGCGCGGGGCGGGTCGTAGCCCTCGTTCGGTGCGTCCCGGAGGCGCCGGATGTCCTTCCGGTGGATGCCGGTGAACAGGCTGAGGCGGCTCGCGTTCGCCGGGCCGGAGGCGTCGGCGAGCTCCTCCTCACCCATCTCGACGTAGACGCCCTTCAGCAGGTTCGCGAGGTAGGGATAGGTGACCTGGTGGCGCAGCAGGACCCGGACCAGGGGCTGGAGCAGGTGGCGCAGCGCGCGGACCAGGGCCGTTGCGGGCTGTGCCGCGGCGGGTGTTGCCGAGTCTGTGGGGCGCGCTGCCACGATCGAGGCACCTTTCTTGTGGGAAAGTTTACCACGAATATTCACGGGCGGGGCCGTCCCAGGAACGACCCCGCCCGTCCGACAGCCGACCCTGTGATTAGTAGGTGGCGACCACCGGGAAGCGGAGCCGCCCGAAGGTGTCCCCGGTCTGGACGACGGGGAGGTCCGTGACGTTCTGCCCTAACAGCACCGCGCTGCCGCGGATCTGCGGGGGGGCTGCACATTGCACCTGCCCCACGAAATCCCGGCCGTTCGAAAGGTCCGAAGCCAGCAAGTAGCGCAGTCCCAACTTCGGAACGCCTACCCAGGCGCGGCCGACGATGCGGCCGTTCTTGTTGAACCCGACGCAGCGGACGCGCATCGGAGTCACGCCCTCGTTCGTGAAGACCAATGCCGTGTCGGCGACATCTGCGTCTTCGGGCGGCCGGGGCTGGAATTCGCGCGGGAGGTCCGACGCGTCGCGGCTGATCTCGACGCCTGCGTCCCCGGTGTCGAGGAGATCTTCCGCGGCGGCGGAAGAACCGACGGCGAGGGCGGCGAAGACCAGTGCGGTGGCCCAGTGGTTGATGAGATTCATGGTAAGTCCCCTTTCCTTTTCCTTGACGTGGGAATTTATCCCACTTACCGAGAATATGTGGGAAATTTACCCACGTCAAGGGTTCCCGAGGATGGCCTGGCGTTTTTCCGATGGGGTGGGACAGTTGCGCCGAGGACGGAATCCGGGCGTGGTGGCCGGATCTAGGCCCCTGTCCGGGGGTCTTGCTGCCGGAACCGAGCCAGCAGCTCGGCTTCCCGCTCCCGGGCCTTCGCGAGCTGCGCTTCCTTGACGCCCTCGAAGCCCCGCACGCTCTCGGGCAGGCTCGCGATTTCCACCGCAATCCGGTGGTTCCCGGGAGTCAGGCCCGCGAGCAGTTCGGTCAGGGTCGCCTCGTAGGTCGCGGCCAGTTTCCGCTCGAGTCGGCGGTGGGCGGTACGCCCGAACGGATCGAAGGGGGACCCCCGCAAGAACCTGAGGCGCGCGAGCCCGCGGAGCGCCGGAAAGACCCAGGGTCCCAGTTGGACCTTACGCGTGCGGCCGGTGCGGGGGTCGGTGCGGTCCACGAGCCAATCGAGGACGGGGATACGTGGCGGCGCCGCGTGCCACGTGACCCGGTAATCGCCTTCGAACTCGGCCTCGAGCTGGCGCCGGAAGGTTCCGTCGGTGAAGAGTCGTGCGACCTCGTATTCGTCTTTTACGGCCAGCAGTTTGAAGGCGCCGCGCGCCACCGCGCGGGCTAGGTCGTCGCTGCCAACGCATTCCCGCTCACGTGCCGCGACCCGATCCACCAGATCCCGGTACCGCCGGGCATAGCGTCGATTTTGATAGTCCGTGAGAAAGCGTTCGCGGCGGTCTACGAGCAGTTCCAGGCCTTCGGCCTCGCCACCCGGGATGCCGGCGCGCATGCCGGGGCGTGCGGCAGTTTCTACCGCGCCCCGGTCGTGGGCGGCAAGCCTGCCCCAGGCGAACGCGCGCCGATTCGTAGCGACGGCGCGACCGTTGAGTTCGATCGCCCGGTCGAGTGCTTCGAGAGAAACCGGGACTCTTCCGATCTGGAACGCGTAGCCCAGCAGGAACGGGTTCGTATAGATCGCGTCGCCCATCAGTGCCGTGGCGAGTTCGGTGGCCGGCAGGGCGTGGGTGTCGCCTGCTGCCGTGGCTTCGCGTACGGCCGTTTCCATGGCGTCGAAGGAAAGGTCCAGGTCCGGGTCGGTCGCGAAGTCGGACGTCGGTGTCACGTGGGCGTTCAACACCGCGGCGGTGCGGCCCTTCGAGAGTTTGGAGAGGGCCTCGAGGCCCGTGCCCACCACCGGGTCGCACCCGATCAGGAGGTCGGCAGATCCGTTTCCGATGCGCGTGGCGAAGAGGTCGTCGGCGCGTTCCGCGATGCGGACGTGGCTCGTCACGGGACCGTTCTTCTGGGCAAGGCCCGTCACGTCGAGCTCCGACGTCCCCTTGCCCTCGAGGTGGGCTGCCATGCTCAAGATCGCCCCGACGGTGACGACTCCGGTTCCGCCGATGCCGGTGACGAGCACGTTCCAGGGCTCGTCGCAGGCCGGGAGTTCCGGAAGCGGCAGTTCGGCGAAGGCTTCTTCTCCGACCTCGACGGTATCTCCTCCCGCCCGTCGCAGGCGGCCGCCGGTGACGGAGACGAAGCTCGGGCAGTGGCCCTTCACGCACGAGAAGTCCTTGTTGCAAGAAGACTGGTTGATCCGGCGCTTGCGGCCGTGCTCGGTTTCGACGGGTTCCACCGAGATGCAGTTGCTCTGCACCGAGCAGTCGCCGCAGCCCTCGCACACGAGTTCGTTGATCACGATGCGCCGGTCCGGATCGGGAAATTCTCCCCGTTTGCGCAGCCGCCGCGCCTCGGCGGCGCACGTCTGGTCGTAGACCAGCGCCGTCACCCCGGGAACGTCGCGCAGTTCCGTCTGGATGCGGTCCAGGTGGTCCCGGTGGTGCACGCCGACTCCGCTCGGAAAGGCGCCCGAGGCGTACTTCGTGGGTTCATCGGAGAGCACCTCGATGCGTCCGACCCCCTCGGCGTGCAACTGGCGCACGACTTCGGGAGTGGTGATCTCGCCCTGGATCGATTCTCCTTCGATGGGCTGTCCACCGGTCATCGCGACGGCGCCGTTCACGAGGATCTTGAACGTGATGTTCACGTCGGCGGCCACGCAGGCCCGGACGGACAGGAGGCCCGAGTGGAAGTAGGTGCCGTCTCCCATGTTCTGGAAGACGTGAGGCATTTCGACGAACGGCGCCTGGCCGATCCAGTTCGCCCCTTCGCCGCCCATGTGCGTGGCGCCGTAGGTGCGCCGGCCCGGGAGCCAGGTGGCCATGCCGTGACAACCGATGCCCCCGAACGCGATGGAGCCCTCGGGCACCACGGTGGATGTGTTGTGCGGGCAGCCGGAGCAGAACGACGGCATCCGTGCCAGGGACGTGGGGGGTGCGACGGCGGCCGGGTCCGGAAGCGGCCGCAAGTGCCGTGCGTCGTCCCCGAGCTGGCCCTGGAGCCAGCGGAGCACGAGCCGTGCAACGAGATCCGGCGCGAGTTCGCCTTCGTTGGGGACGAGGGGCGCTCCGGTTTCGTCGTATTTCCCGACCAGGCGCGGACGATCCGTCTCGTTGTAGAGAATGCGCGCAAGCTGCTCCTCGATGAGCGGTCGTTTCTCCTCGATCACCAGGACGTTCTGGAGGTTCTGGCAGAACGCGATGGCGCCCGTCGGTTCGAGGGGCCAGCTGAGTGCGACCTTGTAGACCGAAATGCCGAGTTCCGCCGCCCGCGCCTCGTCGATGCCGAGTTGCTGGAGCGCCTGGCGCACGTCGAGGTAGGCCTTGCCCGTGGTGACGATGCCCAGCCGGCGGCGGGGCGAGTCGACCACGATCCGGTCGAGTCCGTTGGCGCGCACGTAGGCCTGGGCGGCGGGGAGTTTCACCTGGAAGAGCTGCCGCTCGATTTCCAGCAGCGTATTGCGGCCGCCGATGTGGTGGTCTCGTTCCGGGAACGGGAACTCCGGATCGACGGGTCGGACGCGGTCCGCCCCCACCAGGACCGAGGCGCCGCTGTCGACGGTGTCTGTGACGCACTTGAACCCCACCCAGCAACCGGAGTAGCGGGAGAGCGCCCAGCCGTGGAGTCCCAGGTCGACGTAGTCCTGGACGTCGGATGGATTGAGGATGGGAATCCCGCAGTGGATGAGGGCCTGCTCGCTCTGGTGGGCGATCGAGGAGGACTTGGCGCCGGGATCGTCTCCGCAGAGTGCCAGCACGCCGCCGTGGCGCGATGTCCCGGTGTAGTTCGCGTGCTTGATCGGGTCGGTGGAACGGTCGACGCCGGGGCCTTTTCCGTACCAGATGCCGAAGACACCGGCGTATTTCGGGCGTTCCCGGGTCATCGCCTGCTGGGAGCCCCAGACGGCGGTGGCGGCGAGGTCCTCGTTCACGCCCGGCTCGAAGTGCACCCGGTGCCGTTCCAGGAACTCGCGTGCCTGCCACAGGGCCAGGTCATACCCGCCGAGCGGAGAGCCGCGATAACCGGAAATGAAGCCCGCGGTCGACAATCCCGCGGCTTCGTCCCGCTGCCGTTGCATGAGGGGCAAGCGCACCAGGGCTTGCACGCCGGTCAGGTACACGCGTCCGCTCTGGCGCCGGTAGCGGTCGTCCAGCTCGTAGGTGGCGTCGAAGGATGCGGCGGCTTCGGGCACGCTCGGTCCAGGGCTTCGATCGTCGGGGGGGTTCCCGCGAGCTAGAACGTGTTGCAGCGGGCATCATACCAGCCTGCAACGAGGCCTGCAGGAAAGGAGCCCGGTGCCGACGCTTGTGCAACTTCGTGCGGCGATTGCCGACCGCCAGCCGGAGCTACGCGAGCCCGGCGAGCGTCGCGCCGCCGTTGCCGTCGTGGTGTTGCTGTCGGGGGATGCACCGAGGCTCTTGCTCATCCGCCGCGCGGCGGCTGAGGGGGACCCCTGGTCCGGAGACCTGGCGTTCCCGGGCGGTCGGTTCGAACCCGGAGACGCGAACGTGCGGGAGACCGCCGAACGGGAGACGCGAGAGGAGGTAGGTCTCGACCTTGCGACGGCGGAATACGTGGGTCGCCTCGACGATCTCCAGGGCCGGGCGGTGGAGATCGTGGTCTCTGCTTTCGTCTATGCCCTCACCGATGAGCCCCCGCTCTCCTTTTCGGAGGAGGTGCGTGCGGCGTACTGGGTGGGGTTCGACGACCTCCTCGATCCCGCCCGCCACGCGGTGGAACGTTTCGATTACCGCGGCCACCTGCTGGATCTTCCCGTCGTCCACCTCGACGACATCGCGGCGGACGAAGGGCCGCCCCTCTGGGGTCTCACCTACCGCTTCGTGGAGCTCTTCTTCCGCCTTCTCGGCCACCCGCTTCCCTCCATGCCGTGGCGGGAGGACCTCTAGCGTCGGGCCCACAGACGCTGTTGAATCTCTCCGATGAAGCTCGGCATCGCCTTCCACGCCACCGACGTTTCCATGAGCGCCGTCGACCTCGCGCGGGAGGCGGAAGCCCGGGGCTTCTATTCCCTCTACGTGCCGGAGCACACCCACATTCCGACGAGTCGACGCACGCCGGCTCCGACAGGGGACGCGGTACTCGGGGAAGAGTACAAGCGCTGCCTCGACCCCTACATCGCCCTCGCCGGTGCGGCTTCCGTGACGGAGCGGATTCGTCTCGGCACGGGCATCGGTCTGGTGGCGCAGCACGATGCCATCACCTTCGCGAAGCAGCTCGCCACCCTGGATTTCCTGTCGGCGGGTCGCCTGGTCCTTGGAATCGGTTTTGGCTGGAACCACGAAGAGATGGAGAACCACGGCATCGACGTCAAGCGCAGGCGGGCCGTCGTGCGTGAGAAGATGCTCGCCATGCAGGCGCTCTGGAGCAGCGACGTCGCGGAGTACCGCGGGGAGTTCGTCAAGTTCGAACCGAGTTGGCAGTGGCCGAAGCCGGTCCAGCAGCCCCGGCCTCGCGTCCTGATCGGGGGAGCGCCGGGGCCGACGTTGGTGAAGCACGTGGCGGAGTACGCGGATGGGTGGATGCCGATCGGGGGTGCAGGGGTGCGCGAGGCGCTGACCCGGTTTCGAAGCGCTTTCGAGGCACAGGGGCGGGACCCGGCGACGCTTCACGTCGTTCCCATGGGCATTCACCCGACTCGCGAGAAACTCGACTACTACCGAGAGGTCGGGGTGACCGAGGCGGTGCTGCGCGTGCCCTCGGCTTCACGAGACGAAGTGATGCCGGTGCTCGACGCGCACGCGACGCACCTGGGCTAGGAGACGGCGTTGCGGTTCTCGGTCCAGCTTCCCACGCACCGGGTCGAAGCGGGCGACGAGTTCGTGAGTGCGACGGCAATCGGCGAGATGGCTCGTGCGGCAGAACGTGCGGGCTTCGATGCCTGTTTCGTCACCGACCACCCCTTTCCCACGGACAAGTGGATGGCCGGGGGCGGGCACCATTCCCTCGACCCCTTCGTTGCGCTGGCCTTTGCGGCCGCCGCAACCGAGACGATCCGGCTCCAGACCCACGTGCTCGTGCTCCCGTACCGGAGCCCCTTCATCGTTGCGAACGCGGCCGCGACGCTCGATCGCGCCAGCGGCGGGCGCTTGATCCTGGGGACCGCGGCGGGTTACCTCAAGGGGGAGTTCCACGCGCTCGGCGCGGATTTCGAACACCGCAACGAGATTTCGGACGACGCGCTCCGCGCGATCCGCAGGGCGTGGAGCGAAAACGGCCTCGAGATGTCGGGCCGGGGGTTTTCGGTTCGGGGCAATACGAGCCGACCGCTGCCGATCCAGGAGCCGGGGCCGCCGATCTGGGTGGGCGGCAACAGTCGCCTGGCCATCCGGCGCGCGGTCGAACTCGGCGATGGCTGGCTTCCGTTCCCGAACGAGCGGAAACACGCGGCGTACCGGAGGACTGCGGTACTCGAGACCCTCGAGGATCTCCGCCACAAGCTCGATTTCGCGCGCGAACATGCGGAGCGGGTGGGGCGGACTGAACCCCTCGATGTGTGTTTTTCACCGTTCGAGTCGCGGTTGAAAAGCGAAGGGCTGGCGGGGCACGTGGGTGAACTCGCGGCGCTCGGTGTCACCTGGCTCGCCCTCGCGCCCCCGCCACCGGACTCCCGCGCCCGGTGGTGCGAGTCCATCGCACGGCTGGGGCAGCAACTCGCCCTCTCTTCGTAGTCCGGCCACGGTTTTCCCGGCCGGGGCACGATTCTCCGGGGTGTCATTCCCGCTTGCCCATTTGCGAAACGCCGCGTATCGTAAAGGGTCTTCGAATTCGGGAGCCCCCCCGGTGGACCTTCGCTACTCCGACACCGACGAAAAGTTCCGTGCCGAACTGCGTGCCTGGCTCAAGGACGCCGTTCCGGCCTACGGCGAGCCGCCGGCAAAAGCCGACTGGGCGGCGCGCCGCGAATACGACACGGGCTGGCAGCGCAAGCTCTTCGACGCCGGCTATGCGGGCATCAACTGGCCGAAGGCCTACGGCGGCCGCGATGCAACGCTGACCGAACAGCTCGTGTACTTCGAGGAGATCGCCCGGGCGGGGGCGCCCTACATCGGGGTGAACTTCGTCGGAATGCTCCACGGGGGACCGACGTTGATCGTCGAGGGGACGGAGCAGCAGAAGACGGAACATGTGCCGCGCATCCTCCGCGGCGAAGAGGTGTGGTGCCAGGGGTTCTCTGAGCCCGGCGCCGGGTCGGACCTCGCGAGCTTGCAGACCCGCGCCGTTCGCGACGGGGACGTCTACCGCATCACGGGCCACAAGATCTGGACCTCCTTCGCCCATGTCGCCGATTTCTGCGAGATGCTCGTGCGTACGAATCCGGATGCGCCCAAGCACAAGGGCATCTCGTGGCTCATCCTGCCGATGGATGCCCCCGGGATCGACATCCGGCCCCTTCCCACGATCATGGGGGAGAGTGAGTTCAGCGAAGTCTTCTTCGAGGACACCCCGGTTCCCGTCGAAAACCTCGTGGGAGAGGAGAACGACGGCTGGCGGGTTACCAACGTCACGCTGCGCTTCGAGCGGGGCACCGCGTTTGCGAGCGAGATGTACCAGCTCCAGGCCTTTCTCGCGCGCATCGTGAAACTCGCCCAGGGAATCACGCGGCACGACGCGAATGCCTGGGAAGATCGGAGTCTCCGCAGGGAGGTGGGCCACCTCCAGGCGGATCTCGACGCGCTCTGGGCCATGGTCAAGCTCTCGGTTTCCGAGACGGCCAAGACGGGGATGCCCGGGGTTGGAGCCTCGGCCATCAAGCTCTTCTACACCGAGACGTACCAGCGAGTCTGCGAAGTGGGCCTCCGCGTCATGGGGCGCATGGGAATTTCCCGAGAGGATGTGGGGGGGCACGAGAGCGGGGAAGTGGTCTTCCGCGCACTCCAGTCGCTCTCGCTTTCCATCGCGGCCGGTACCTCCCAGGTTCAGCGCAACATTATTTCCGAACGAATTCTCGAATTGCCGAGGGAACCGCGTTAGACGCGCGCAACGGGTTGCGCGGTCGCCACCGGCGCGTGAAGGGTCAGCAGCCATGGACTTCCGGGTCAACGAAGATCAGCAGGCGCTCCGGGAAGGAATCCGTTCCTTCTGCGAGGGACGCGTGACCGTGGACCACCTCCGCGAGCTGGAGAAGACCGGCGGTTTCGACCCGGAACTCTGGGGTGCGTTGGCGGAAATGGGTGTCTTCGGGCTGCGTCTAGCCGAAGACCAGGGGGGTGTCGGTCTGCGCATGGCCGACGCCGTGCTCGTGTTCGAGGAACTGGCCCGGGCGCTCGTGCCGGGGCCGGTGCTCTGGTCCCACCTGGCTGCCGGACTCATCGACGGCGCTGCGGAGGGATCGGCGGTCGTGGGCGGGCTCGACCTGAGCGCCGGGAGCCAGGCACCGCTCCTGCTCGAGCACCTGGACGCGCTCGACGCGTTGATCGTGTTGCACCCGGACCGGGTCGAGTCCTTTGCACCCAAGTCGCTGGATGCGAAACCCGTGGCGACGCCGACCGATCCGCTGACGCCGGTCTGGGAGGTGGCTTCGCTGACGGGCGGCGAAACCATCGCCGGCTCCGAGGAGGCGCACCGGATGCGTCTCGGGGGCACGATTCTCGCGGCGGCCCAGCTGCTGGGCATCGCGGAAGCGACGCTTGCCCTCTCCGTCGAGTACTCGCGGGGCCGAGAACAATTCAACCGCCCGGTGGGTTCCTTCCAGGCGCTCAAGCACATCATGGCGGATGGCTTCACGCGCCAGGAGGCGGCCCGGGCGGCGGTATACGCCGCGGGCGCCACGTTCGACGATCCGGTGGTGGGCGACGTCGTGCGTGCTGCCTCCTCGGCGAAGGCGGTGGCCGGCGACGCGGCGTGGAAGAACGCGCGGGCCTGCATCCAGATCCACGGTGGTATGGGCTTTACCTGGGAGATTCCCGCGCACTATTACCTGAAACGCGCCTGGGTGTTCGAATCCGTCTTCGGCGGTGTCGACGAGCATGCGGATGCGCTGGCCGACGGTATTGCAGCGGCCGTCGCCTGAGCCGAGGAGGCAGTCATGGGCATTCTAGAGGGCAAGGCCGCGATTGTGACCGGAGGCGGTCGGGGCATCGGAAGGGGCCACTGCCTGCAACTGGCGGGGCAGGGCGCGTCGGTAATCGTGAACGACGTCGACCTCGACGAAGCACGCAAGGTCGCGGCGGAAATTTCGGAACAGGGCGGCAAGTCGGGCGTCAACGATTCCGACATCTCGAGCCGCGAGGGCGCGCGCGCGCTCGTCCAGCAATGTGTCGACGAATTCGGCGCGATCCACGCGTGCGTGAACAACGCCGGAAACGTTCGCGACCGTTCGTTCCTCAAGATGAGTGACGAAGAATTCGATGCCGTGATGCAGGTGCACCTCTACGGGACCTTTCGCGTTGCGCAGGAGTCTGCCCTGCGCTTCCGCGAGCAAGGGGGTGGTGGCTCCATTGTGAACACGGTGTCCGCCGCGCACTTCGGGAACTTCGGCCAGACCAACTACGCGGGCGCCAAGGGGGCGATTGCGTCGATGACGTACACCTGGGCGACCGAGCTCGCCCGGTACGGAATCCGCGTGAACGCCATCAGCCCTTCGGGAACGACGCGCATGTCCCAGACCTTCCGGTCGGGCGGAAAAGTGGTCGAGCAGCCTTTCGTCGATCCGAACCAGAACGGCGCCTTCGTGGCATTCCTCTGCAGCGACGAGGCGAACTGGGTGACGGGCCAGCTCTTCGGGACCGGTTCGGGGCGGGTCCAGATCGTCGAGCAGCCTTCCTATGGGACGGCGCTCTATCTCGAGGATCTTCCCGTCGAAGGGATCGTTGCCCATTTCCGGCGCGTATTCGGCACGCGCCTCGAGAGTTTCGGGCTGATGAAGCCCCCCTACGCTTTCTACGACGGAGTCAAGGTTCCGGAGGAGAAGTGAACTGATGGCGGGGATCGTTTCCTACGGCGCCTACGTGCCGCCCACCCGACTGGCCTTCGCGACCATCGGGGGTCGTGAGGCGAAGGACGGCGGGCCCGAGAAGGCCGTTGCGTGGAACGACGAAGACGCGGTCACGATGGCAGTGACGGCTGGCGTCAACTGCTTGCGGGGCTTCGATCGGGACCAGGTGGATGGCGTGATGTTCGCCTGCACGACCTACCCGTTCGAGGAAAAGCAGGGCGCCGCCTTGCTCGCCCGCGCGCTGGATCTGCCGCGGGCCGTGCGCACGGCCGATTTCTCGGGCTCCCTGCGCGCGGGAACCGGGGCGTTGCGGGCGGCTGCCGACGCGGTAGCGGCGGGAACGGCGCGGCGGGTGCTCGTCGTTGCCAGCGATTGCCGCATGGGAGCCCCGGGCTCGGGCCTCGAGATGAATTTCGGGGATGGGGCCGTGGCCTTTCTCGTCGGGTCTTCGGAAGCGGTGGCGAGCCTCGAGGCGTCTCACGCTGTGGCCAATGAAATCGTGGACGTCTGGCGTGCTGCGGGCGACTCCTTCGTGCACAGCTGGGAGGATCGATTCGTCGTCCAGGAGGGATACGCGCCGGGCATCATCGAAGGGGTGCACGGGCTTCTCGCCAGCACCCAGGCAGACCTGGAAGATTTCGCCAAGGTTGCGCTCTATGCCCCCGACCGGCGGAGTCATGGAACCGCCGTGCGAAAGCTCCAACTCGCTCCCGACCGGGTCCAGGAGCCCCTGTTCGGCCGCCTGGGGAATACCGGCTGTTCCTTCGCGTTGCTCCAGTTGGCGCATGCTCTCGAGACGGCAGCTTCCGGAGACCGATTGCTCGTGGCGAGTTACGGAGACGGTTCCGAAGCGCTCGCGTTGACCGTCACGGAGCACCTGGAGAAACTCGATGCGCGGCGCGGTGTGGGTTGGCACCTGGAGCGTCGTCGCAGTGTTCGCAGTTACGACCGGTATCTGAAGGCACGGAGCCTCCAGTCGACCGAGTACACCGCCCCGAAGGACGCGGGGCTTTCTGCGACGGTCCACTTCCGGGAGCGCGACGAGGACACCAGTCTCGTCGGGCAGAAGTGCCGCAGTTGTGGCGCCGTGCAGTTCCCGAACCAGCGAGTCTGTGAAACCTGCTTTGCGAAGGACGAGTTCGATCGGTACCGGCTTTCCGACCGCGTCGGGAAGGTATTGACCTACACCTTCGATTTCTTCTTCCCGACACCCGATCCGCCGACGGTGGTGACCATCTGTGAGATCGACGGCGCGCGGGTCCACATGCAACTCGTCAACATCGCTCCGGAGCAGGTTCAGCTCGACATGCCGGTGGAGTTCGAGTTTCGGCGGATCCACCAGTCGGGCGGGCGACCGAACTACTACTGGAAGGCAACCCCGCGATGAGCCGTGATTCCATTCGAGACAAGGTCGCCATCGTCGGCGTCGGCTGCTGTCCCTTCGGCGAAAACTGGACCCAGAGCCCCTCGGACATGATCGTGGATGCCGCCTACGAAGCTTACGCCGATGCCGGGATCGAAAAGCCCCAGGAGCAGATCGACGCGGTCTTCACGGGTTCACTCTATTCGGGCCGGGGTCCCCACGAGTGCAGCGACGCGCTCAAACTCTGGAAACCCGTGACGTCGGTTTCGAACTACTGCGCCACGGGCACGGATGCCTTCCGGTGCGGCGTGATGTCGATTGCCTGCGGCCTCTACGACACGGTGCTCGTGGTGGGGTACGACAAGCCGAAGGATCGCGGTGTGGCCGGACCTTCGGTGGTGATGACCCAGGTCCGCGATCTTCCCCAGACTCCTGCGGGTTGGTTTTCCATCTGTGCCTCCCGTTATTTCGACAAGTACGGGGCGTCCCGCGACGACCTGGCGCGGATCGCGATCAAGAACCACCACAACGGGACCCTCGCCCCGAACTCGTTCCTGAAGCGCGAGATCACCCTCGAGGACTACAAGAAGGCCCGGCTCATCTCGTGGCCCTTCGGGCTCTATGACTGTGCGGCCCAGACGGACGGCGCGGCGGCCGCGATCATCACCCGGGCCGACCTCGCCAAGAACCACCGGGAGGATCCGGTCCTGGTCAAGGGAATCACCGTCTTCGGCGGACCCAACCCGCAGAAGGATCCCAGCATGGATTTCCTGGCCTGGAAGCCGACCATCGAGGCGAGCCAGGTGGCTTACGAGATGGCCGGGGTCGGTCCCCAGGACATCGACGTCGCCCAGGTCCACGACTGTTTTTCGCTGACCGAGTTGTTGACCTACGAAGACCTGGGCTTCTGCGAGAAGGGTTCTGCGAAGGAGCACATCGCGTCGGGCCGGTTCGAGATTGGCGGCGAACTGCCGGTGAACACGGACGGCGGTCTCAAGAGTTTCGGTCACCCCACCGGTGCTACCGGCGTCCGCATGATCTACGAGAACACGCTCCAACTCCAGGGCCGCGCCGGGGAGCGACAGACGCCGGACGCCGAAATTGCGCTGTCTCACAACATCGGGGGTCACCCGACCGCTTGCGGCATTGCCATCCTCGGTCGCGTCTGACTCCGCGAGGGTTCATGAGCTACGAAAACATCCTGTACGAAAAACAGGACGGCGTTGCGACGATCACGTTGAACCGGCCGGAGCGCCGGAATGCCTTCAACGTGGCGACGGCGCTCGAACTGCGGCGCGCCTGGGAAGACGTGAAGCAGGATCCGTCGGTGGTCTGTGCCATTGTGACCGGCGCCGGCGACAAGGCATTCTGCACCGGAATGGATGTCGGCGATGTGGCCGAGGGAACGGCCCGGGAAGAAGCCCAGCGGATCGAGGCGGAAACCGGGAAGGCCTTCTTCCACTACCTGACGGCGATCCACAACGAGGTCTGGAAACCCGTCATCACCGCCGTGAACGGCATGGTCGTAGGTGGGGGGCTCCATTTCATCGCGGATAGCGACCTGATCGTCTGCGCCGAGAATGCGACGTTCTTCGATACTCACGTGAAGGTCGGCCTCATCGCGGGTCTCGAGCCCGTGGGCCTCGCCCGACGGATTCCTCTCGAAGCCGTGCTGCGGATGGCGCTTCTCGGCGGATCGGAACGCATGACGGCCCACCAGGCGCTCGAGGTCGGCCTGGTCGGAGAAGTCGTCCCTGCCGAGGAACTCATGCCTCGTGCGCGGGACCTGGCAGCGAAGATCTCCGAGCACTCGCCGACGGCCTTGGCGCGCTCGAAGCGGGCGATCTGGCAGAGTCTCGACGCGGGGCTCGTGCCGGCGCTCGAAAAGACCTGGCAGATGATCCAGGAGCACACCGGCCACCCCGATCTCGAAGAGGGCACCCGGGCCTTCGTCGAGAAACGCAAGCCCCGCTGGGCGCCCTACACCGGGGAATAGGCGTGGCCGACTACGAGCACATCCTCTTCGACGTCTCCGAGGGCATCGCGACCATCACCCTGAACCGGCCGGACAAGCTGAACGCCTACATCACTCCCATGGGAGACGAAGTCACCCACGCGTTCCGCAGCGTTCGCGACGATGACGCGGTCCGGGCAGTGATCCTGACCGGCGCCGGACGGGGGTTCTGCGCCGGAGTCGACCTGGAACACCTGAAGGCCCACGAGGCCGGCGAAAACGCCGCCTCGGGGAAGGGGCCGCGTCTTGGCGAGGAAGATTTCCTTCGGCAGCTTCCCCTCGAACTCGTGGCCTATCCGAAGCCCGTCATCGCGGCGGTGAACGGACCGGCCATCGGTGTGGGCGTCACCATGATCCTGCCTTGCGACGTTCGCATCGCGGCCGCCGGTGCCAAGATCGGCGTGACGTTCACGAAGCTGGGAATCCTCCCGGGTCTGGGCAGCACGCATCTCCTGCCGCGGATCGTCGGTCGCGCGAAAGCGCTCGAACTGGTTCTGACCGCGCGCGTCCTCCTGTCCGAAGAAGCGGCGGAGATCGGCCTGGTGAACAAGGTCGTTCCCGCAGACGCCGTCATGAAAGAGGCGCGAGAATGGGCGGCACTCATGGCGGAAAAACGCCCAGAGGTCCTCGCTGCAGCGAAACGGGTGCTCGATTACGGGGAAACCCACAGCATGGAAGAAGCCATGCGCAACGAGGAGCGCTCCGGCGCCGAGCTTCGAAAGGCGCGCGGAAGCTAGCCGCCGCCGCAACCGACCCCGTCCCTTCGGTCCCAGAGAGGTGGATCGCGCATGTTTCGTCCCATCGCCGTGTCGCTCTTTGTTCTCGGGTTCGCCGGCCCGGCTGCGTCGGGTCCGGTGATCGAGGCGGCCGCGCCGGCGGGCAAGGCCCCGTGGACGGGCCTCGCGCCGCGCGATGAGGACTCCGATTTCCGCTTCGTCGTCGTCAGCGATCGCACGGGAGAGCACCGGCCCGGCGTCTTCGCGGCGGCGATGGAAAAGATCGACCGACTCGAGCCCGCGTTCGTCGTGAGTGTCGGTGACCTGATCGAAGGTTATACCGAGGACCGCGGGGAACTCCGAGATCAGTGGGACGAGATCGACGGCTACGTCGGCGGCTTGCGTGCGCCCTTCTTCTACGCAGCCGGCAACCACGACTTCAGCAACGAGGTCATGTCCAACGTCTGGCGGGAGCGCTACGGGCCGAGCTTCTACGATTTCTGGTACAAGGACGTCCACTTCGTCGTGCTCAACAGCGAGCTTTTTTCGGCGGTCGGCAGCCGCGGAAAATCCATTCCCGGACCCGATACACAGGCGGCCCAGATGGAGTGGGTCGAGCGTGTGCTGACCCAGGACCGGAAGGCGCGTTGGACCTTCGTGCTGGTCCATCAGCCTTTGTGGGACTACGGCCGACGGGTGCACCCGGGCTGGCTCCGGGTCGAAGAATTGCTCGGGGACCGGCCGTACACGGTTTTCGCGGGCCACCTCCACGAATACACCGCGGTGACCCGCAACGACCGGCGCTACATCACGCTCGCGACGACCGGGGGCGGAAGCCCCTTGCGCGGAATCGACCACGGGGAATTCGATCACGTGGCCCTCGTCACCGTGACCGGGGAAGGGCCGGTGATCACGAACCTGCTCCTGGATGGGATTCAGGGTCCCGACGTCCGGACGGCCGCGGGCCGTGGCGCGATGCGCCAGCTCGAGGGCGCGTTGTCGGTGGAACCGCTGGTACAGGCCGGAGAGACGTTTACGGTCGGGAAGGCGCGTTTCCACGTCGCCAATACGGGGAAGGCCGTGCTCGAGGTGCAGGGTGCCTTCGAAGGCAACGATCAATTTTCCCCCGCGCCGGAGAGCGTGAGTGCGGAGGTCTTGCCGGGTCGGGATGTCTCCTTCGAGGTCGACCTGCGCGCCCCGAGCCCCGTGCCGTTTTCAGAACTCCAGCCCGGGGTTGCCCGATGGACCCTGCGCACCACCCAGGCGGATGGCACACCCGTCGAGCATTCCCAGACCTCGTGGCTGTTGCCCGAGAAGCGTTTCGCCTGCGTGCCCGTCTCCGAGACGATCGCGGTCGACGGTGCGTTGGAGGACTGGGGCCAACTGCGATTCCCGGTGCCGCGTCGACCCGGCGAGGAGTCTGGTTCGGGAGTTTCCTTCGCCTTCGACGTTCGCTGCGACGACGCCACCGTCTATGTCGGGATCGTCGTTCGGGATCCGAGCCTCTTCCTGTCCCCGAATGAAATCGGAAGGCACCAGGACGGCATCTCGGTGGTCTTCGACGCGCGCCCCGACCCGGAGCGATCGGAAAACCAGCATTTCTTCGCCGCTGCGATGAGTGGTGCCACGCGCAAGATGATCATCGCACCGCTCGCTCCGGTGCAGCCCAAGCCCGACCCGGTGTTCGACAAGTTCATCGGCCCGGTGCCCGACAGCGTGCGGCGGGCGGCTCGCCGTACCCCGGGCGGGTACGCGGCAGAGTTGGCGATTCCCGTTGCGGTGCTGGACGAGCGCCAGGGGCGTCCCTGGGATGCCTTCCGTATGAACGTCAGCGTCCAGGATTTCGATGCGGAAGGGAACCACGTCGGGACCGTCTGGTGGCGCCCGAGCCGCATGGGGCTTTCGACGACACCGATTTCGGGCAGTGGCACCTTCGTGCGCGCTGCTGAATAGAGGGAGCGATGGGAAAGAAGATTCTGGTGGGATTTGTCTTGTTGGTCGCGTGCGGCGCCGTCTACTTCGTGATGGCAGGTCGCGGTCTCTTCGGAAGGCACGAGGGTCCGGGGGTGGTCACGCCAGAACCGCGGTCCGCCGCCCGTGTGCAGGCTGCCGAAGCGGCGGTGGCTGCCGCGGCCCGGGATGTCGGGGTGCCGCGTCCGAAGCAGGTGCTCTTCGGCGACCTGCACGTGCACACGACCTTCTCCTTCGACGCCTTCATTTTCAGCCTTCCGTTGATGGGAGGCGAGGGGGCCCACCCGCCGGCGGATGCCTGCGACTTTGCGCGGTACTGTTCCGCGCTCGATTTCTGGTCGATCAACGACCACGCGTTCAGCATTACTCCCGAACACTGGGCGGAAACCATCGAGTCGATCCGCCAGTGCAACGACGTGGCGGGAGATCCGGCCAATCCCGACACGGTGGCGTACCTCGGTTGGGAGTGGACCCAGGTCGGGCTCGAGCCTGACAACCATTACGGTCACAAGAACGTCATCCTCCGGGACCTCGACGACGCGGGGATCACGGCGCGTCCGATCGCGTCCCAGCGACTGTCCGGTGGGGCGCCGCCCCTCTGGGTCCGGGGGTTTGCCGCTTTGGGCGGCGACGATCGCATGCAGGATCTGGTGCGGTACTGGACCGAGTGGCGCGACACGCCCAACTGCGCGGACGGCGTCAACACCCGCGACCTGCCCAGCGACTGCATCGAGGCGGCCGAGACGCCGGCGGCGCTGTTTCGGAAACTCGACGAATGGGGGGTTGCGTCCATCGTGATCCCCCACGGAACGACCTGGGGTTTCTACTCGCCGCCGGGCGCGACCTGGGACAAACAACTCACCGCGGCCAACCGGGGAGACGGCCGACAGAATCTCTTCGAGATCTACTCCGGGCACGGGGATTCCGAGGTCTACCGGGACTTCCTGGCCGTCGAGTTCGGCGAGGACGGCAAAGCCGTCTGTCCCGAGCCCAGCGAGGGATACCTGCCGACGTGCTGGCGGGCCGGTGAGATCATCCGCGAGCGCTGTCTTCAGGACGGTGCGCCCGACGCGGAGTGCGCGGAGCGCGCGCGGATTACCCGCGGCCACGCCGTGGCGGCGCGTGTGGCGGTGCACCGCACGGTTCCCGGGGCGACGATCGAAGACTGGCTCGATGCCGGCCAGTGCACGGACTGTCGCGAGCCGGCGTTCAACTACCGCCCCGGCGGATCCGCCCAGTATGTGATGGCCATCGGAAACTTCGACGGACCCGAGCCGGCTTATTTCCGCATGGGCTTCATGTCCTCCAGCGACAACCACTTCGCGCGCCCGGGAACGGGCTACAAGGAGGTGTACCGGCGCGGTATGACCGAGTCCCAGCAGCCCGATCTCGACCTGAACAACGTGGTGGGGTCGTTCTTCTTGCCTCCGGATGAAGAGCCGGCTTCGGAATCAGTGCCGTTTTCGCTGGACCAGGCGGGTTTCGACGTCTTCGAGGTGGAGCGCCAGGCTTCCTTCCTTACCACCGGTGGCCTCATCGCCGCGCACTCTGCCGGGCGCGACCGGGGGGCGATCTGGGACGCCATGCAGCGGCGCGAAGTCTACGGCACGACGGGCCCGCGGATCCTGCTCTGGTTCGACCTGCTGAACCCGCCGGGTTCTCGGGGCAGTTCGGCGCCCATGGGCGCCGCCGTCGAGATGGGCGAGAGCCCGATCTTCCAGGTCCGGGCCGTCGGTTCCTTCGAGCAGAAGCCGGGCTGTCCCGACGGTTCCGGGGACGCCCTGGGCCCCGATCGGCTCGAGCGCCTTTGCAAGGGAGAGTGTTATCACCCGTCGGACGACCGCCGTGCGATCACCCGGATCGAAGTGGTGCGGATCCGGCCCCCGGTAACGCCGGACGAGGACGTCGCCCGATTGATCGAGGATCCCTGGAAGGTCTTCCAGTGCGAGCCCGATCCGACCGGCTGTGTGGTGACCTTCACCGATTCCGAGTTCGAGGCTGCGGGCCGCAACACGCTCTACTACGCCCGCGCGTTCGAGGAACCGAAGCTGGGGGTCAACGCGGGCAACCTCCGCTGCGAGCGCGATGCAGCGGGAAAGTGCGTCGACGTGAATGCCTGCCCCGGACCCGAAGGGGCGAAGGACGATTGTCTTGCGCCTCACGAGCCGCGGGCCTGGTCCTCGCCGATCTGGATCGACGTCTCAGGCGCGTGAGGCAGGTGCCGTGCCCAACATCCGCTGGCTGATCGCGCTGCAGACCCGCGTTCACCGCTTCATCTACGGGATGACGCGGGGCTGGATCGGAAGCCGCATCTTCTGGATGCGGTTCCTGCTGCTCTACACGACCGGCCGCAAGACGGGTCTCGAGCGCATCACGCCGCTGCTCTGCATTCCGGAAGACGGGCGATGGCTGGTGGCCGGGTCGAACGGCGGAGACGATCGGGCGCCCGCCTGGCTGTTGAATCTCCGCGCTCAACCGGAGGCGCGGGTGCGATTCAAGCGGGAGGAACGACGGGTTCGCGTTCGAGAGGCAAGCGACGAAGAGGCGCTGCAGCTCTGGCCGAAGCTCGAGGCATCGTATTCCTACTTTGCGGCCTATCGGGAGCGCACCGAGCGCCGGATTCCCGTCGTCATTCTCGAGGCCGTGGGTTGACCCGCTAGGCGGGAATCTCGACGCCTTCGGGGAGGCCGCCTTCCATCAGGACCTGCTCTTCGATGCGCTCGGCGATGCGCCAGCCGTCGGGAGTTCGCACGATCCGGTCGACGTAGTGGGCCCACACGGTGAAGGCACGCTTCGCGCCTCCGGGACTCGGCAGGCTCATCGGGTTCACGACGTAGGTGCGGGTGCGCGCCTCGTCGCCCTGGAGTTCCACCGTGCTGTTTCCGATGAAATGAACCATCTTGTCGAAGGGGGCGAGAGCCTTCTCGAGCCACGCGCGAACCTCGGGATACGCTCCGGCGATTCCGCCGGAGCTCGTGTAGTCGACCTGCGCGTCGGGAAGAAAGCACGTGTCCAGCAGGGCGTAGTCCCGGGTGTCGATCGCCCGCGTGTAGCGTGTCAGCAGGTCCCCGATCTCGATCCGGTCGGAGATCTCCTGGGTCGAGAGTGCCATCAGCGCTTGACGACGACGGACGAGCCGTGGCCGAACAGGCCCTGGTTCGCCGTGACCCCGACCCGTGCGCCCGCGACCTGTCGGTCGCCTGCCTGGCCGCGGAGCTGCCACGCCAGTTCACAGACCTGGGCGATTGCCTGGGCCGGAACGGCTTCGCCGAAACAGGAAAGACCCCCACTCGGGTTCACCGGCACCCGGCCACCGAGCGTCGTATCCCCGTCGTGGAGCAGGCGCTCGGCGTGCCCGGGTTCGCACAACCCGATGTTCTCGTACCAATCGAGTTCCAGCGCGGCGGAGAGGTCGTAGACCTCGGCCAGGTCGACGTCTTCCGGCCCGATCCCCGCCTCTTCGTAGGCGCGCTGGGCGATGGAGTCCTTGAACGGCGTTCCCGGGTCCCGGCCCGCGGACGCGTCGGTGGAGAACATCGGCATGTCGAGCTCGGTGTTCGGGTAGTTCGGAGTGACGGTCGAAACGCCGGCGATCGTGACGGGATCGATTCCCTTCTTCCGTGCGTATTCCATGCTGGTCAAAATCAGCGCCGCGCCGCCGTCGCTCGTCGCACAGATCATCAACAGGCGCAGCGGGTCGGAGACGACCGCCGATTCCAGCACTTCTTCGATGGTGAAGGCCTTCTTGTACCGCGCGTTGGGGTTGGTGTAACCGTGCTGGCTGTTCTTCACCTTCACCTTCGCGAAGTCGAGCTCGGTGGAGCCGAAGAGTTCCATGCGGCGTCGGGCGTAGAGCCCGAAGTAAACCGGGTTGGTGGCACCGATCAGGCGGAATCGCAGCCAGTCGGGGTCCGTCAAGCGTTCCCCGGCCTGGGGCGCGAAGAAGCCCTTGGGTGCGGCGTCGGCACCCACGACGAGCGCGACGTCGGTCATGCCGGCGAGGATCTGTGCGCGGGCCACGTTGATGGCCTGGGCGCCGGTGGCACACGCACCGTAGGTGCTGGCCACGGGGACGCCCGTCCAGCCCAGGGCCTGGGCGAAGGTGGAGCCGGCGACGTAACCGGGATAGCCGTTGCGCATCGTGTCGCCACCAACGACGAGACCGACGTCCTTCCAGTCGATTCCGGCATCTGCCAACGCGTCCAGGGAGGCCTTGACGCCATACTCGGCGAAGTTGCGGCCCCACTTGCCCCAGGGGTGCATGCCGACACCGAGGATCGCGACTTCGTTGGACATTCCCGGTTCTCCTGGGCAGTGGGACCCTGAGTTCTATCACAGGGAAGGGCGCTTTTCCCCTCCGTCAGACGCGACGGTCGCGTCCGCGCCAGTACGGTTCGCGCAGACGTCGTACCAGGAGTTTCCCGGTCGGGTGGCGCGGCAGTTCGCGTTCGAAGTCGATCGAACGCGGCACCTTGTAACCGGCGAGCCGCTCGCGTCCGAAGGCCATGATTTCGCGCTCGAGCGCGGGCGAGGCCTCGAAACCTTCCCGCAGTTCGACCGCCGCCTTGACACTTTCTCCCCATTCGTCGTCGGGGATACCGAAGACAGCGACATCGGCGACAGCGGGGTGCGCTTGCAGTACGCCTTCGATTTCGGCCGGATAGATGTTCACGCCCCCGGAAATGATGAGGTTGGACTTGCGGTCGGAGAGGTAGACGAAGCCGTCGGCGTCGACGCGTCCGATATCGCCGAGGGTAAAGCTATGCGCATCGAGGTAGGCCGCCGCGGTCTTGTCGGCGTCCCGGTGATAGGAGAAGAAGCGCTCCGTCTCCCGGTGCCGGCTGTAGAGGAGTCCTTCCTCACCCGGAGGCAGCCGCTTCCCGGTGTCGTCGACGGCGAAGACCTCGAACTGGGGCAGTACCCGGCCCACCGTTCCGGGGTGCGCGAGCCAGTCTTCGGTGTCGGTGAGCGTGGTGACGCCGCCCTCGGTGCCGCCCCAGTATTCGACGAGCACGGGTCCCCACCAGTCGAGCATGCGGCGCTTGATTTCCGGCGAGATCGGTGCGGCGCCGTGCAGGACCATGTGCAGGTGCGGTGCACGAAACGCCGTGCGCTCGGCATCCGGTAGCCGGAGCAGTCGCACGAACATCGTGGGCACCAGGTGGGTGTGGTGGACTTCGCGGTCGCGAAGCAGGGCGAGCGTTTCCCGTTCGTGGAAGCGCGCTTGCAGGATCACCGGTGCCCCGTTCAACTGGTCGTAGACGGCAAACATGAGCGGTGCGGCGTGGTACGTCGGACCGGTGACGAGGTGGGGCCCCGAGCCATCGAGCGCGACGCGGCGGCCGTAGGCCCGCCCGGCTTCGAGTGCGGCCTCGGCGGAGCCCGGTGGCCGGCGCTTCACGCCCTTGGGGAGGCCGCTGGTGCCGCTGGTGTAGATCATGTTGCCGCCCGCCGGACCGTCGGTGGGCAGCGGCGACGCAGAAACGTCAGCCAGTGCTGCGTCCAGTTCGTCGCCGACGCGCTGGATCTCCGGTGCTCCCGCTTCGCGCGCGGCGGACTCGTGTTCCGCGTCGGCAAACACGAGGCGGGCCCCGGAATCCCGGACGACGTGTGCGATCTCGACCGGTCGCAGGTGGCGGTTGATCGGTGTCATCCAGGTGCCCGAGAGCATCGCCGCCAGGACCAACTCGAGGGTCTCGACCCGGTTGCCGAGCAGGTAGGCCGCGTGGTCGCCGGGCTGGAGTCCGTGGAAGTCGCGGAGCAGGTGGGTCAGCCGGTGCAGTCGATCTTCCAGTTCCGCCCAGCTGCGTCGGCGCACCCCGTCATCCAGGGCCCACGCGTCGGGTGCGGTGCGTGCCTTCGAGAAGATCACGTCGGATTCTCCGGGAGGCGCGCATCGCGCAGCGCGGAACGGCGCAGCTCTTCCGGCAGGCGGGCGTCGCGAAGTGCAGAACGCCGCACCTTGCCCGCGTCGTCGCGGAGCGGTGCGTCGACGCGCTCGAAGGTCCGGGGGATCTTGTACCGGGCGAGGTGCGCCGCGAGGTGTTCGCGGAGTTCGTCATCGCTCACGGGGCCGGTCGCGTCGACGATCGCGTGGACGCGCTGGCCGAGGTCTTCGTCGGGAAGTCCGATGACGGCGCTCGACCGGACGGAAGGATGTGCGTCGACCGCGGCTTCGACTTCGGCCGGGTGTACGTTCGCGCCCCCCGTACCCTAACATTTCGGGGTTCCGTACGTTGAAGTAAAGGAACCCCACGCCGACGCCTAATCCCAGGTCGCCAACCTAAACCCCCCCGCC
>JAYZFQ010000147.1:0-21559 GCA_036336695.1 Myxococcota bacterium | reverse complement strand
TTCGCGTGGTCGAGTTCCCGGCGCCCGGGCGGGTGAGTGTCGCCGGAATTGCAGACCTCGATGGAGACGGACGCCGAGACCTCTACGCCATCTCGCTCACTGGAATTCCGCCGAATTCTCGCCGAGAGCTGCGGGTCCACTTCCAGGACGCAGGCGGCAGGTTCCGCACCCAGCCCGATTGGGCCGGAGCGGTGCAGCCGGACGCCGCCGCGTTCGACGCGGCAATCCTCGGCGCGGAGCCCCGTTCCGACCTGCTCTTCCTGCGACGTCACTCGGTGCTGATCCTTTCCTTCCCCGGGCGAAAGCCCCGCTTCCGAGAACTCGAGATCCCGGGAGATCCGACAGCAGCCGTCGGCCCGGATGAGCGGGGAATCGATCGCCTGCGCATGGTCCTCGACCTCGGCGCCGGCCCGCAGATCGCAGTACCCGGCCTTGGCGAGTACCTCCTGCTGGCCCCCGACGGCCAGCTGCAGGCGCGTCTCGACGTCGGGCAGCGGGCAAACTATTTCGCACCGAGTCGCCCCGGACCGCTGGTCAACGAAAGCGAATTCGAGACGTTTCTGGACTTTCCGCGCGTGGAACTCGGTGACGTGGATGGAGACGGCCGCGTCGATCTCCTCTTCGCATCACGCCACGAGTTGCGCGTCTTCCTTCAGAAACCCGACGGCAGTTTCGGCGCGCAAGCAGATCGACAAATCGCGCTCGGACGGTTGTCGGAAAAGGACCTGTTCCGCGGCTCTGGGAGCGTTCGAGTGGCGGCGGGAGATCTCAACGGCGACCAGCACACGGACCTGCTCATCGCCACGACGACCGGCGGGATCCGCGAAATGCGCTCGGAGACCACGGTCCACCTCAACCGGAACGGTCACTGGGATCTCGAAACTCCCGACCGGAGCTCGGTCGTCGAGCGCGGTTGGAACACGCTCCAGGTGCTCGATCTCGACGGCGACGACAAGCCAGAGTTGGTGGAGGCCCGCATTCCCTTCAGCATCCTCGAACTGATCGAGGCGCTGATGACGCGGGAGGTCGACATCGAAGTCTCGGTGTTTCGAACCGGGGAGAACGGCGTATTTTCGGACCCCCCCTGGGTGGAAACGAGCCTGCACATGGGCATCGACTTCGACAGCTTGTCCCTCGAAGGCTTTCCTCCCACACTCGGCGCCGACTTGAACGGGGACGGCATCAACGACCGGATCGAATCGATGGATGGCGAACAGATCACCATCTACCTGGGAGGGGGAGAGCGACCATTCCAGAAAACGGCTGTGCGGCAGCGCCTGGACGCGCATGGACTGGTCCGCTTCGGAGACCTGGATGGAAACGGTCTCACCGATATCCTCCTCTTCTCTCCCGGTCGGCCGGGAAGTCCGGTCCGCGTCCTGTTGAACCGAGGCACACTGCCCGGAACCCCTCGGCACGCGAAAGATTGAGGAGAAGGTGGACACCCGGGAAGCAGCGGCACGGGAGAGCATCCGGGACCTCGTCGCGCGATACAACGCGTGCGGAGACTCGGGGCGACTCGACGCAATGCTCGAACTATTCGCGGAAGACTCCGTCCTCGAGGTGCCTGGACGGGAACTCCGCGGCCCCAGGGAAATTCGAACTTTCTTCGAGAGCGTGGTGCACGACCCGAAGCGAAAGCCCGTTCGGCTCCTGCGTCACTTCACCGCCACCCACCAGATCGACATCGAAGGCTCGGACACCGCGCGGGGTCGCTGCTACTACCAGGTACTGACGGAGCACGGCCTCGACCACTGGGGACGCTACGTCGACGTCTACGTGAAACACGAGGGCCGCTGGCTCTTTTCGGCGCGCAAGGTCAGCGTCGACGGCATGGTCCCCGGAAGCTGGGCCGAGCACCGGAACTAGCCGATCCGAAGCAGTTGCTTCCCCACGTTGGCGCCGGAAAAGAGCCGAAGGAACGTTTTCGGAGCGTTCTCGAAACCCTCCTGGACGTCGACCTGCCACACGAGCTTGCCCTCGGCGCACCACGCCGTGAGCTTTTCTGCGGCTTCGGCAAAACGCGGAATGAAATCCATGACGATGAAACCTTCCATGCGGCCGCGCTGGATGGTGAGGTTGAAATAGTTCCTGGGTCCCGGCGGGATCTCGACTTCATTGTACCGGGAGATCCCACCGCACAGAACGATGCGCGCGCCCTGCGCGATCCGCGCCAGGGCTTCGTCGAGAATCTCACCGCCCACGTTGTCGAAGAAGACATCAATTCCGTCCGGGCAGAGTTCGGACAAACGCGCACCCACATCTTCATTCCGGTAATCAATGGCGGCGTCGAAACCCGCCTCCGAAGTGAGCCAGGCGCACTTCTTCGGGCCGCCGGCGATTCCCACCACGCGACAGCCCTGGAACTTCGCGATCTGGCCCGCCACCGAACCCGTTGCGCCGGCTGCACCGGATACGACCACCGTTTCCCCGGCCTCGGGCTTGCCGACTTCGAGGAGACCGAAATATGCGGTCATACCCGTCGCACCGAGTATCGAGAGGGCGAAGGTCGGATCCGTTGCCGGGGGAAGCTTCGTCAGCAGCGCATCGCCCAGCACGAATTCCTGCCAGCCCGCCATCCCGGAGACGAGGTCGCCGGGCGCCAGCCCGTCGCAGCGCGATTCCACCACCTCCCCCACCGTCATCCCGCGCATGACTTCGCCGAGGGCGACCGGCGGCATATAGCTCGGACGGTCTTCGATCCAGCCGCGCATCGCCGGCTCGAAAGCGAGGTGCGTGTTGCGGACCAGGGCCTGACCGTCTCCGGGACTGGGAACCGGCGACTCCTTCAACTCGAAATCGGATTCCCGCACCATTCCAACCGGACGGGAACGCAGCAGCCATTGACGGTTGACTTCACTCATCGGAATTCTTCTCCTTCGATCAGGGATTCGAGTTCGGCAAGATCCCTCAACTCGTGATCCGGTGCGGGCCCTTCGTGTTCGGCACGAAGCTTGTCCGGATCGGTGACCCGCCGTGTCACCCAGGCCGTGCGCATGCCGACGGCAGCGGCGCCCGCCACATCGGCACGCAGGCTGTCTCCGACGTGCAGCGCTTCTTCCGGCGCAACGTCGAGCGTCTCGAGCACGACACGGAAGATCTCTTCTCGGGGCTTGCGCCAGCCGACCGCATCGGAAATTGCGATGACATCGAAATGCTCCCGAAAACCCGCTTCCTCGACGACGGCAAGCGCCGTCGCGCTGTGCGTGAAATTCGAGCACAGGCCCACGGAAACGCGGGCACCCAGCTGGCCGAGCAGACCGCGATGGTGGTCGGGAACCGAAACCGTCGAGCGGAGCGTACCCATGTGAACGTCCGTCAAAACGGCCGGCAGCTGCGGATCTTCGATTCCGAGGTTCTGCGCAAGCTCCTCGAAGCGCTGCTGCGTCGAGATTTCACGCCCCTCTTCCACCTGGACCGCCCGCATCCGGGTATCGACTGCATGGAGTTCCTTCAAGAACTCGTCGAAATCCAGCAACCGGTGCTCCGCAGCGGCTGCGTGCATCTCTCGAAGCGAGGCGGGCAGGCGACGCCCCGCATGCTCCATGCGCGGCAGGTCCTCGAAACGCAGATCGACCAGCGTATCGAAGAGATCGAAGACCACGGCTCGCAGCGGCATCGGTGCAGAATAGCCGCACTGGCGCCGTGACGTAGAATCCCCCGGCGCCATGCCCGAACGCTGCCGATACGCACCGACACCGTCGGGCCCCGCACACCCGGGAACGCTGCTCGCCGGGCTCCTGTGCTGGCTCGACGCCAGGAGCCGCGGGGGGCACCTGCTGCTCCGCCTGGAAGACGTGGACCGGGAGCGCTGCACGCCCGGTTTCGCCGCAGAAATGCGCGACGCGCTGCGCTGGCTGGGGCTCGACTGGGATGCCGAGGCGATCCAGAGCCAGCGCCGTGCGCGCCACGAGGCGGCCCTCGATCGACTCGCCCGGCAGGGCTTGCTCTACCCCTGCGACTGTTCGAGGAGCGAGATCCGGCGGACCGCCACCCGCGCGTCCGACGGGGGTTGGCGTTATCCGGGCACGTGCAGAGATCGCCAGTTGCCGGCGGAGGGCTGGCGAAATTCAGGCGCGGCGCTTCGCCTGCGTCTGCCCCGAGGAACGGTCGCCGTAAGCGACGAAGGCGGGTGGCCGCTGGGCCAGGAGCCCCTGGCGGAACTCGGGGACCCGGTGGTGCGCAGGCGCGACGGCGACATCGCCTATCACCTCGCCGTTACCGTGGACGATGACACCGATGGGATCACCCGCGTCGTTCGTGGCCATGATCTCGCACCGGCCACGGCGATCCACCGCTTCCTCCAGGAAGCGCTCGAACTGCCCACGCCGCGCTACCGCCACCACCTGCTGTTGCTCGAAGAATCGGGCGACAAGCTCGCCAAGCTCCACGGCGCAGTGGGTTGGCGCGAACTTTCGCAACGCGCGACTGCGCAGCGGGTGACCGGGATCCTCGCCCACGCGGCGGGTCTGCTCGACGCGCCCGTGGACACCACGCCTGCCGCGCTCCTCAAAGGCTTCGACTGGGGGCGGGTGACCCGAGACGACCAGGTCATGCAGTGGCACGCCGGCGAGTTGTGCCACGTCGGCGCGGGAAGCGCCGCGAACTAGGCCTCTTCCTCGGCCTCGGCGCGCTCGGAAAGAGCTACCTGGACGATCTCGAGCGGGCTGGCGTCGAGCGGCGGCGACGCCTCCGCGTCGACCCACTGGTTGAGGGTGTCGATCATCTGGCGCAGTCGCGCCCAGGAACGCCGATCGAACTCGAACCCCACGCCGGCAAGACTCGGGCCTTCACCGTTTCCGACCGAGCGGGGCGCGACCCGGTCGATGGAACCACGAGCGACGATGTCCGCAAACTGCGTGTTCAACGCATCGAGTTCCTTGTCGCCGGGTTCCTTGCGGACCCGCAACACCAGACGACTCCCGCGGTTCTCGGTGGAGTGGTAGTTGCTGTAGAACTTCAGGATCTCGCCCACGGCCTCGTGGATGTCGTCGGTAACCCGAAACAGGGAAAGGTCTTCCGGAGACAGGAACCCACGAGCGGCCACGTGGGAAACCATCCACGCGTGCCATTCCTTCCAGTAGCTTCCGCCCGGCTCATCGACGAAAACTACCGGCAGCACCTCGCTCTTACCGGTCTGGATCAGCGTGAGGGCCTCGGCCGCCTCGTCGTGCGTGCCGAAGCCGCCGGGAAAGAGCGCGATCGCATGGGCTTCTTTGACGAAAACGACCTTCCGCGTGAAGAAGTACCGGAAGTTGATGCACTTGTGGTCACCCTCGATCACCTCGTTCGCACGCTGCTCGAAAGGGAGTCGGATGTTCACTCCGAACGACGCCTCGCGCCCCGCTCCCCCCTGGGCGGCGGCCATGATGCCCGAACCCGCGCCCGTGATGACCATCCAGCCCGCCTCCACGATGCGCTCGGCAAAACTCCGGGCCTGGTCCCAGTCGGGGGCGTCGGGCTCCGTGCGAGCGCTGCCGAACACCGCCACTTTCCGCTGGTGACTGTAGGGGGCGAACACGCGAAACGCGTGACGCAACTCCTTCAGTGCACTGTTCAGCAGCTTCAAGTCCCGGGCGGCGGCACCGTCCTGCACGAGGCGCGTCGCAGTGACGAGGATCTGACGCACCAGGTCTGCGTCTTCGGAGACCCCGTGGATCTCCTGCGCCCGCTCCAGGGCCTGTCCGATCAGCTTCTCGAGGTCGGGATCCTGCGATCCATAGCGTTTTCGTGCCACGCTCCTAGCGTATCGAAACTGCGTGGCGTTCACGTATCAGGTAGGCGACATTCCGATCCCATGATCCCCGAAATATTTCTCGCGGTTTCCCTCGTGGGGGCCTGGTTTACGTTCAATGCCTACGTGCCCCTCCGCGCTGCTGGCCTGCTCGTGGCGCCGAGCTTTTTTTCCGGGTGGCTCACGTCGGAACTGGCGCTCCACCACCTTGGATGGCAGGTCGTCGCGGCACTGGGCTTTTTCCTGGCCGGTGCCCTCGACGCCTGGCCTGGCTGGCTCGGACTCGGGATCTGCATCGTCTCCTGGGCCGGCCTCTACCGCCTGGCAAAGTGGGGAGACGAAGCGGCCGGCGCTGTCGAGGCAGCGCTGTGCGAAGGACTCGGGAGCGACTACCGGGAAGGTTTCGACCCCGAAATCGCCCGCACCATCGAACAGCCCCAGCGTCCGGGACGACGCGCCATCCCCTTCCTCCTCTTCGACCCGGAGGTCCGCCGCACCGACGGCCTGTTCCATACCCCCGGCCTCGGCGCTCGGGGAGCCCTGGACATCTACGCGCCCCGAGCCGGCGGGGAGCGCATGCCCGTGCTGCTCCAGGTCCACGGCGGGGCCTGGGTGATCGGGGACCGACGGCAACAGGCGCTTCCCCTCATGCTCCAGGCCAGTCGCTCGGGCTGGATCTGCGTGGCGACCAACTACCGGCTATCGCCCTCGGCAACCTTTCCCGATCACATCATCGACGTGAAGCGCGCCATCGCCTGGGTGCGCGCGAACATCGCCGAGTACGGCGGCGATCCCGACACGATCTGCATCACCGGCGGCTCCGCCGGCGGCCACCTCTCGAGCCTCGCGGCACTCACCGCCAACGACGCGGAATACCAGCCCGGCTTCGAGGAAGTCGACACCAGCGTATCGGCCTGCGTGCCCTTCTATGGCATCTACGACTTCACGAACTCTCACGGAATGCAGCCGGGAGACCGGATGCACACGTTCCTGGAAAAATACGTAATGCAGGGCGCTCGCGACGAGAACCGCAAGGAGTGGGAGACGGCCTCCCCCCTCTTCCGGATTCATCCCACCGCGCCGCCGTTCTTCGTGATCCACGGAAGCCACGACAACCTCGCCATGCCGTCAGAGGCACGCCTGTTCGCCGAGCGCCTTCGCGCCACGTCTCGAGAGCCCGTCTGCTATGCAGAAATTCCGGGGGCACACCACGCCTTCGAAGTCTTCTACTCCCGGCGCACCCACCATGTCGTGCGCGGTGTGGAGCGTTTCCTGGCGTGGGTGATCTCTCGGGAAGCGCGTCAGGCACCGCGGCTTTCGGGCGCAGCGACGACCAGCAGCACGACCCAGCGGCCCCAGGGTTCACCTTCCGGCTTGCGATAACCGATGCCGACCGCCACACCGAGGCTGGGGTCTTCCAGGTAGTCTTCCGGGAACTCGATCTCTTCGACATCGCTGAACTCGGCCACCCAACCCGAAACCGGCCGTTGAAGCACTCTGGCACTCTCCTGGATCAACGTGCCCATGGCATCGCGCGGCTCCGCCCCGGCCTGGACCCGCATTGCAGCGGCTTGGCACAACACCGTGACCTCTTCCAGACGCTCGGGGGCACGGCGCTCCCGGGCGTGACGTTCCTTCACGAGTTGTTCGAATACCTGTCGGGCCATCGCATCATTGGCTTCGGTGGTAAAGAGCGTGTACGAAGCAAACACCGCCGCCATCGACTCCCGCCCCCGCTTGGTCTCCAGGAGAGAGCCCACGGCCAGACGCTCCGCGTTGGGATCGAGCAGCGCCTGCCGACCCGAAGGGAACTCGAGAGATTCGGCCAACAGGTCATTGAGGTCGTTGGAACGCATTGTCCAGGCCGCGGCGAAATTGCCCGATTCGACCAATCCGTTCACCTGCCACCCGGCCATCAGTCCGAGAACGATCAGGTCCATCTGCGATTCGGGTTCGTGGCCGAACATGGAGGCGAAAAAATGCGGAGCAAGCTCGTTGGCGACCTCGCTCTGTTCGGCATCGAGTTCGAGCGGGCCGATTCCGGAGCGCTTGCGAATCCGATTCAGCAAGGCGACGAGACCCTCGGCCATTTCACTCGCCTGGACCACGGGCCACGGTTCACCGTACTCGGGTCGACGGTAGGTCTCGTTGGTCGAGGAGCCGGGCCAGACCATCGCAAGAATCCCGGGGGACCCGATCAATCGCCCGACTTGCTGTGAATCGACCGACAAGTAGGTCGAACGGTCGTCGGGGTCGACGCGACACGCAAAATGGAAACGCGGCGGGGCCAGGTCTCCCACCCGCTCACAGTCGGCAACCCCGAACTTTCCCCGATTGATGCGAGCCGTAACCTGGGCCGCGTTCCCGAGAACCTCGCCGCGGACTTCGACACGGCCGTCTTCGACAAACGGGTCGAAGGGAGTCACCTGAACGTCGCGAAACCCGTACGCCACCATCACGACCACGTGGTCATCCCGACGGCCGTACCAGATTCCCGCCGTGCGGGGCCCTCCGCCGAGGTGCCGCTCGAGCGTCTCCCGTACGGAACCCTGCCACCGCTCGAAAACACGCTTCTCGTCGAAGCCGGGAGGGACGTCCTGGCTCACCCAGGCCGTTCCGACGCGGGTGACCGAAGCATGACAACGAGCGGTGATGAAACGCTTGAGACCCTGGGAGGGCTGCCCCCGGTACGCCAGGTAGAAACGGCCGAATTCGCGGGCGACACAGTTCATCGCCTCGGTGGGCAGCACGAGGCCCGCCCGCTGTTGCGCCGCAGCACCCAGCAGTTGGCCCCAGGGGCTCGGGTCCTGCGCTGGGAGGGCGCCGATCCGCTCGGGAAACGGGCCTTCGAGTTTCCACTCCTGGACCGGGTGGACATCCAGGCTGAAGATTTCCACCGGCTCCGGCGCCTCGCTGATCGCGTCGAGCGCGCCGGGGGTCGGGAAGGCGCCGGGAGCGTCGGCAGGCGAATCCGTGCTGGGGCCTCGTGCCGGTGCGTCCGAGCCGCGCGCATCGCCCTGGGTCACGGCTTCCGCCGGACTCCCCCCTCCCCCGGGCGCAGCGCAACCCGCGGCAAACACGGCCGCTCCAGACAGTCCGGCCAGCGCTCGCGCAACGGTTCGAATCGCAAACCCACGACGCACGGTCGCAACGTAGCCCATGGTTCGATTCCGGGCGCCGTTTCGCCCGTCCCGGTTCGCGAGGCCACCGGGACGGTTTGACACGCAGCCACCCTGAGCAATTTTCTGGTCATGTCTTCCGCCCGGCGCCACCGAGCCGCCTGCCTCTTCCTCATCGCGCTCGCCGCTTGCACCTACCCGCGGGACACGGATATCACGCCGACCCAGACGCCGGCCGATCCCACGAGCCTCCGCGCCCCACACCGGGACGACGCGGACCGGTTCTTCGTGCCCTGGGCACGAGACCCGAAATCCGTCTGGGGAATCGTCCGCTGGTACTTCTTTACGCGAAACCCCTACGACAAGGGTGGGTCCGCTGAGGTTCCGCGCATCGAGAACGACGGGACCGCTCTCGCCGGGTTCGCGGAGACGCCGACCGTTACGTGGGTCGGGCACTCGACCTTTGCCGTCCACGAGGGCGACGACGTCTTCCTCACAGACCCTCACTTCGGAAGCCGGGCATTGCTTCCGAAGCGCCGATCAGATCCGGGCATTCCCATCGAAGCCGTACCAGACGACGCATTCGCAGTGATTTCCCACAACCACTACGACCATCTCGACGCCTGGACGGTGGATACACTGCCACCGAGCATCCGTTGGTTCGTGCCCCTCGGGCTGGCCGAGTGGTTCCGGGATCGCGGACGGCACGATGTCGTCGAACTCGACTGGTGGGAGACCGCCGAGCATGGCCGTTGGCGGATTACCTGCCTGCCCAGCCAGCACTGGTCGATGCGGATCGAACAGGGAACGAACGAATCGCTGTGGTGCTCGTGGCTGCTCCAGTCGGGGAGCGCGAACTACTACTTTGCCGGGGACACGGGCTACTTCCACGGGTTTGCCGAATTCGGCCGCCAGTACGGCGAAATCGACGTGGCCCTGCTGCCGATCGGCGCTTACGAACCGCGCTGGTTCATGCGCTGGCAACACATGGACCCGGCAGAGGCCTATCAGGCGTTTCTCGATCTGAACGCACGCTTCATGCTTTCCATGCACTGGGGCACGTTCGACCTGACCGACGAACCGGTAGATCTGCCCCCCACGGAGCTCGACCGTGTCGTGTCGGCGCGCGGCGGAGACGAACGGGTACGAAGCCTGGCCGTCGGAGAAACCTGGAAGCTTCCCGAGCGGCCCTAGTCCGGCAGCCGACCCGCCTCGTAGGCACGCAGCGACGACGCATACGCTGCCTCGAGCTCGTCAGAGACCCCGGCTTCGCGGACGAGGGCGAACGCCTCGGCCTGCAACTCGGCAGCTCGCGGGAAATCTCCCAATCTCGCGTGGACCGCCGCCAGGGTGTCCAGGTGACCCGGGTGCCGCTCGTCGGCGCGCTCCACGACATCCACCGAGATTTCGAGCGCCCGCTCGGGGTCTCTCAGGGCCGGGTCCCTCGCAGTCGCCAGGATGTACGCCAGCGCGTTCTGGAGTTCCGGCCTGTCGGGACACGCCCGGTTGCCGTCTTCGAGCAGGGCCAGCTGTTCCACTTCGCGCCGCGCCGACCCGAGCAACACCGTCAGTTGCAGCCGAGCTCGCACCCGGCACGGATGGATGGATAGCGCCGTCCAGAGCGCCTTTTCCGCCTCGTCCTCTCGCCCGCGTTCGACCAGCCGTTCCCCGAGCAGGACGAGAAGGTCGCTGTCCTCGGGAGAACGCTCGATGGCGACGGGAAGAACCTCCAGCAGTTCATCGGTTCTGTCAGTGCGACGCAGGACGTCGACGGCCAACCGCGGCCCCATCGGACTTTCCGGCAAGCGTCGCGTCAGTTCCTTCGCGTTCTCCAGCGCGGTGTCGAAGTCGCCTGCGCGCATCATGCCCCAACCGTGCGCATACAGCGAAATCTCCTCGATAAACGCATTCGGGTCCGGCTCCCGGGGTTCGAGCGAGTCGAAATCTTCACTCGCGGCCTCGGAAGACGCCGGCAGGTAGCCCAGGGCGCGCAACTGCTCCTGCTGCCGGGCGTCGAGAGCAACCTCCGCTTCCCCGACCGGACCCGCCCCTTCGACCAGTTCGTGCAGACGCTTTTTCAACCGCCGGGCGACACGCCAACGCTCGGCAACGACGTTCCGCACTTCGCCGGGGTCTTCGTCCACCCGGTAGAGTTCGGGCTCCGGCTTGTGGATGTACTTCCACGGCCCGACACGGACAAACCGGAGAACGGAAGACCCGAACGCCCGGGTGCTTTCCACCGACTCGCCATAGGCGACCAGTCCGAGATCGAGGCCCGGCTCCCGCAACATCGGCGCCAGCGAAACGCCCTCGAGGCCCGGAGGGGAAGGCACGCCCAGAAATGCCAGGATCGTCGGCGCGATGTCGACCGTGCGCACCATGGGTCGAACGCGCAGGCCGTGGGGCATGCCGTCGCCCCAGAAGATCAGCGGGACGCGCATGGTGGAGTCGTACACGTAGAAGGAGTGGGTTTCTTCGCCGTGCTGGAGCAGCCCCTCCCCGTGGTCCGCGGTGAGGACGACCAGCGTGTGGTCCCGCAGGCCGAGTGCCTCGATTTCATCGAGCACCTGTCCCACGTGGTGGTCGATGCGTCGGATCTCGGCGTGGTAGGGCCCCAGCCCCTCGGAAAAGCGCGCCGGAGGGTCGTAGGGCAAGTGCGCGTCGAAGTAGTGGAGCCAGAGAAAGAAGGGTGTTTCCGCGTTCTTCCGCAGAAAGTCGAGACCGCGGCGCGTCACTTCTTCCGCAGGACGCGTATGCGCGTGGTCATGGGGCGACGCGATTCGCGCCAGGACCGAAACGTCCTCCTCCGGGGTGCTGTATTCCCCAAAGCCCTGGTCTAGTCGCTTCGACGCACCCAGCACGGGCGCAGCCACTTCGGCCCGCGTCTTCCAACCGCGGTCTGCGAGAATTTCGGCAAGCGTGACGTTCTCGTCCGGCAGCCGAAAACCGTCGTTCGATCGAACCCCGTGGGAGAAGGGGTACCTGCCGGTGAAGATCGTAGCGTGGGAGGGCAGCGTGCTCGGTGACGAAGACAGCACGTCCAGGAAGAGCACGCCTTCTTCGGCCATCGCGTCGATCCGGGGTGTGGTCGGCTTCGCCTGGCCGTATGCGCCGAGGCTATCGGCCCGGACGGTGTCGAGCGTGATCAAAACGAGGTGCCGCGGGGCCGGCGGGTCCTGTTGCGGCATGCAACTGCCCAGCCCCAACGCCAGAACCGAGGCAAGCACTCTCCAGATCATCGGTCGTACATGATAGTGTGGACCCGTGTGGGGGCCCATTGATCTCACCAAGCGCGTCCTCAAAGCGCTGCCCGACGGCCGGCGCATCGGCCCGAGTTCGCGCGAGACCGTGGCCGACCTCTTCGAGCGAAGTGCCCAACGGCACGCGGATCGCCCCGCCATCCTCTACGGGGAGAGCGGCGAACCCGTGGCCGTGTCCTTCGCCGAACTCGACGCCATGGCGAACCGGGTGGCCTGGTGGGCCCTCGATCGCGGCCTGCGCCACGGAGACCCCGTCGCGCTCTTGATGGAAAATCGGCCCGCATTCGTCGCCACCTGGCTTGGACTCGCCAAGGTCGGCGTCATCGCCGGCCTCCTCAACACGAACCTGGTCGGAAAGGCGTTGGCCCATGCGCTGTCCACCTCTCAGGCGCGGATCCTGATCGCGGGTACCGAGTGCCTGGATCATCTCGCCTCCAGCCTGTCGGACCTGGCAACGCCCCCGGAGATCTGGCTTGCCCACGAGTCCACGGGTGCCGCGGTCCCCACCGCCGTACCCGACGGGGCCCGAGACTTCGACGCCGACCTGGCCCGGCGCTCCGCACGGGGTGTAGACCCGAGCGTGCGGGACGAAGTCCGGGGCGGAGACTCCCTGTTCTACATCTACACCTCGGGAACCACGGGTCTCCCCAAGGCGGCGCACATCAGCCACGCGCGCTTCCTGAGCGCCGCCGTGGGCGGATCCGTGATCCTCCGGCTGGATCCCGACGACGTCAGCTATTGCGCGCTTCCCCTCTACCACTCCGCCGGCGGTGTGATGCAGCAGGGTGCAACGCTCTACAGTGGCGCAGCCCTCGCGTTGCGTCGTCGCTTTTCGGCACGCGCGTTCTGGGACGACTGCCGCCGTTTCGGCGCGACGCGGTTCCATTACATCGGAGAATTCTGCCGCTATCTCCTGCACCAGGCGCCCCAGGAAAACGACCGGGACCACCGGGTCTATGCGGCCCTGGGCAACGGCCTGCGGCCGGACATCTGGGAGGAATTCCAGCAACGCTTCGGGATCGAGCGCATCATCGAGATCTACGGCGCCACGGAAGGCAACAACATCTTTTTCAACCTGCGCGGAAAAGTGGGCGCCGTGGGCCGGCTTCCCGGTGGCTCGCTCGGGCGCCGGATCGGATCGGTGCGAACGGCCCGCTTCGATATCGAACGGGAAGAACTGGTTCGCGACGAACAGGGCTTCTGCGTGGAATGCGAACCGGACGAACCCGGAGAACTGCTCTGCCGAATCAACGAAACCGGGATGCTCGGACGCTTCGAGGGATACACCTCGGAAGAAGCGACGGAAAAGAAGATCCTACGCGGTGCCTTCAAACCAGGCGACGCGTGGTTCCGGAGCGGCGACCTGCTGCGGATCGACTCGGGCGGGTGGCTCTATTTCGTGGACCGGATCGGCGACACCTTCCGCTGGAAGGGAGAGAACGTATCGACCCAGGAGGTGGCCGAATGCCTCAGCGGATTCAGCGGACTCGAACTGGCCAACGTCTACGGCGTCGCGATCGAAGGCCAGGACGGGCGCGCAGGCATGGCAGCGCTGGTCCTGGCCGGACGGCACGAGCAGTTCGACCCCGAGGCATTCTACGCCCACGTCGATGAGCACCTGGCGCCCTACGCCGCACCGATCTTCTTGCGGCTCTGCCGAGAAGCGGAAATCACCGGCACGATGAAGCTGCGAAAGGTCACGCTCCAGGAAGAGGGGTTCGACCCCGGAAGGATCGACGACCCGCTTTTCGTGCGCGAAGACGCGGCGAGAACCTACGTCCCCCTGACACGCCCGTTGCATGCAGCCATCCTGTCCGGAGAGCGCCGGGTCTGAGTTCAGGGCGCGAGCAGGTGAACATCCTCCGGGCGAACGGAGAGCGTCACCGAATCGCCCGGGGCGAGGGATCGCGCGAGACCACGGCCGGCGAGCAGGTAGGTGCGAAGCTCACGACCGGCCCACTCGACGCCCACCGTCGCCGCCACGCCATCCGACACCACCGTGCGAACCACGGCCTTTCCGATGGGCACCCCCTCGCCGCGCCCGACATCCACCTTCAGGCGTTCCGGACGGATTCCCGCGAGCCACTTGCCCCCTGCCCGGTCGCCGACCGCCTCGGAACCCACCGGAATCCGGTGCTGGGCATCGACGACGAGGAAGGCGCCGGCATCTCCCGCGCCGGATCGCACCAGTTCGCCCCCGACGAGATTCTCCATGCCCACGAGACGGGCCACGGCAACGCTCGCAGGACGCGCGAGCACCTCCTCCCGCGCCCCCTGCTGGGCAAGCCGTCCGGCGAGCAAGACCGCGATCCGGTCCGAGAGCAGGAGCGCGCGGCGTCGGTCGTGGGTCACGACGGCAACCGCGGCGTTGGTTCCCGCGATTGCTCGGCGGAGATCGAGCGAAAGCGACTCCTGGCCCGCCGGGTCGAGGTCATCGAAAGGTTCGTCGAGCAGCCAGACGGCGGGACGCAAGGCAAACGCGCGTGCCAGGGCCAGCCGCCGCAACTCCCCGCCAGACAGGGTGTGGGCGTTCCGGGCGGCGAGTGGCGCGATGTCGAAATGCGCCAACGCATCTGCGACGCGCTCCCGGCGTTGTTCTCGAGACAGGTTCCCGCCCGAGAGCGCGACGTCGACATTGTGCGCAACGTTCCCGGCAAACGCGATCGGCCGTTGGAAGACGAGGGTGACCGGCCCCTGGGCGCGGCGCTCGACCCGTCCGGTGGAGGGCGACTCCAGACCCGCCAAGGTGCGCAGCAGGGTGCTCTTGCCCGCGCCGTTCGGACCCAGGACGGCAAGCACGCTACCGGCCTCGAGGTCGAGCGAATCGACCCGCAGCTCGAAGGAGCCGCTGCGCGATGTCCGACGCACCACGAGATCCCGAGCGGCGAGAATCGCCCCGCTCACGCGCGCCCTCCTTGCTGGAGCACGGTAAGTGCACCCGCCACCACGAGGGTGAGACCGAGGAGCACGGCCGCCAGCGCCAGCGCCAGTTCGAATTGACCCATCTGCGTGTACATCAGAATCGATGTGGTGAGGACCCGTGTCTCGCCTTCGAGATTTCCCCCGACAGCCAGCACGGCCCCCACTTCGCTCAGGATCGAACCCAGCGCGGCAATCACCGCTGCAAGAACCCCCAGACGAATCTCGCGCAACAACAGCCAGAGACGACGGCCGCGCGGAATGCCGAGGGTGCGCGCCTGGAGTTCCCAGTCTTCGTCCAGTGCGCCCACCGCAGCAAGGGTAATGCCGATGACCAGCGGCAGCGCGATGACGACCTGCGCGATCACCATCGCGCGCGGACTGTACATCCACTCGAGAAATCCCAGGGGACCACTCCGCCAGAACAGCATCGACACCAGGAGACCCACCACCACAGGCGGGGCTCCCATGCCGGAGTTGACGAGCGAAACGCCCAACACGCGCCCGCGGAAACGGCGACGCCCGAGCCATATGCCGATGGGAAGTCCGGCGACGAGCGCCACCACGAGCGCCGTTCCACAAACGGCCAGCGTGCGTGCCGTCACCGCGAGTACGAGCGGTAGGGAAAGCTCCGTCACGGGTCGGACCCCGCTTCGATGGGGACGAAAAGTGCACGGCCATAGCGATCGCGGCCGAAAGCGGCGATCCGCTCTCGCGTCGGGGCAGACAACAGAAACGCTTCGAGCGACCGTGCGGCGTCCGCATGCACACGCGGAAAGCGCGCTGGATCGACACGCAGCAGCGCGTAGACGTTGCGATACGCCGGGGTGGGCTTCGACAACGCGACGAGGCCCGTGACCTCGCGGAACGCCAGGAAGGTTCCCACGTCGGAAAGCACGTAGGCGCGGCGCTCACCGGCCACCTGCAGCGTGATTCCCATTCCCGAACCGGTACGCGCGAAACCCGGCCACCCCCCGGTCTCGGGAAGGCCGGCATCGCGAAGCAAGATCTTCTCCCGCTTGTGGGTGCCGGAGTCGTCGCTGCGGCTCACGTAGGGAGACGAAGACCGGGCGATCCGGCGATAGGCGTCGGCCGGGTTCACCGCCTCGCCGACCCGCGCCGGGTCCTCCTCGGGGCCGGCCAGCACGAAGTGGTTCTCCATGAACGGCACGCGCCCCAGGACAGCCCCCGAAGCCACCAGCGCCTCCTCCGCCGCAGGTGCGTGGGTCAGCAACAGGTCCGCATTGCCTTCGGCCCCCATGCGCAGCGCCGCGCCGGTGCCGACCGCCACGACGCGCACCCGGCGGCCCGTCTGTGCTTCGAAATCGGGGAGCAGGGCGTCAAGGAGACCCGAGTCCCGGACACTCGTCGTGGTCGCCAGGAGCACGTCCTCCTCGGCACCTGCGCTGAAGGCGGCGGCCAGCATCGCGAGGGAAAGCGCATAGCTGAGGAAACGGGGGGCCATCGGATTCCTCGAAACAGGGTCCTTTTCTACAGCGAATCGCCCTGCGGCGCCCGGGTGTTAGATTCGCAGCATGGCGATCTCCCGTGCGCTCGGGCGCTACATGTTGCTCCAGATTCCGGGGCTTTTCGTGGTCGGGGTAACGCTCACACTCCTGGTGCGCTGGGCATATCTGACCACGCCCCTCGCCTGGGGGCTGTTCGGACTCTGGGTCCTCAAGGACGCCGCACTCTTTCCGATCCTCCGGGTCGGCTACGAAACCCACCCAGGGGCCGGAGGCGCGGACGGCATGCTCGGTGCCATCGGCATCGCCGAGGAGACCCTCACGCCGGGTAGCCCCGCGACCGTCCGCGTGGGACCGGAACGTTGGACGGCACGCCTGGCGGACGGCGGCACCGCGCTCCCCGCCGGATCCACCGTGCGCGTCGTCGCCGTGCGCGACCTGACCCTCCTCGTGGAAGCCGCGGAGCGCTAGCCCCCCAACCGGGTTCGGGCGTCGCCGCCGCCACGCGCGACCCAACCCTCCTTGGGGAAGCGACGGAGCGCTGGCCCCGTCAGCCGGGGGTTCGCTCGAAACAGGGAACCCCCTCGGGCACCTGGTGGAAGGCCTGCTTGTCGACGGTGAAGATCACCATCTGGGGCTGTCCGAAGGCACCCGGCTCGTCGAACGTTCCGGGCTTGAGCAGGAGAACGCCGGGCATCATCGGCGCGCGGCTCAGCACCTGGGTCCCGCAGGCGCCGCAGAACTCCCGGGTCACCGGCGCTTCCAGGTCGCTGCGCGTGAACGCCTCGGGCGTACCGGACGTGTAGGCAAAGCCGGCTTCGGGCATTCCCATCACGAGGTTGGGGTGGCCCCCCGTCAGATACTGGCACTCCCGGCAGTGACACTGGCCCCGAAAGACCGGCTCCCCCTCGGCGCGGTAGCGCAGGGCGCCGCAATAACAGCCTCCTTCGACGTGCATTCTGGCCTCCTCGCGACCAGCATACGCGATGCGGCAGGGCCCCCACCCGTTTCCCACACCTCCAACCGGTGTCCCGAGGGGAAACCGTGTCCGGAAACACTCGCATCGGCTGGTGAACGCCATTCTCCGGACACCGGACACTTATGGACACTTTTAGACACTTGCGAACACTAAAACACAGCAATTCCAGTGGAAACTGCGTGCAGAAACCTAAGCTCGTGCCAAGGAGATTCAGCCATGCCCGGAGTCGTTCTCGTTGTCGACGACCGCGCTCGCCCGAGGCGGGCCCTCGCCCATGAGCTCGAGGACGCGGGCTACACAGTCGTGGAAGCGGGCGACGGCACCGAAGGCTGGCAGCTGTTCGGCCAGCACAAGCCCGACGTCGTGATCTCCGACGTGGTCATGCCGCGCAGTGACGGGATCGACCTGCTGGGCCGGATTCGCGCCGCGTCCGACGTCCCGGTCCTGCTCTTCACCGCACGCGGCTCGGTGGAGGGCGCCGCATCGGCGTTCAAGGCCGGTGCCGACGATTTCGTGGCCTCCTCGGACGTGAGCGTCGAGGACCTGGTCGGCATGGTCGACCGCGCGATGGCCGACAGCCGCCCCGCCCGGGAAAGCACCGAAGTCACGGAGCGGCTGGCGGGCTCGAGCGTCGCGATCCGACGAGTACGCGACCGCGTCGCAGCGCTCGCTCCACTGCGCACGCCGGTACTGGTCACCGGTGAAATCGGCACGGGAAGGGACACCGTCGTCGCAGCGCTTCACGAACTCGGCTCGACAGCGCGCGAAGAGTTCGCCCGCATCGAATGCGCGCATTTCGAGCCCGGTGAGCGGCTGCCCGCCACCGGTGCCGTCTACCTCGACGGCATCGACGCCCTCTCCACTCAAGCGCAGCACTACTGGCGCGACCGCCTCGCTCGCTCCGCCAGCGACAACCTGCGCGATCCGGTCCGGATCCTCGCCTCGGGCTCCGAGCAGTTCCTCTCGAGCGCGCGGAACGGGGCATTCGATCCGGAGCTCGCCGCCCGATTGCTCCGGTTGGTGATCGAACTCCCTTCGCTGCGCGAGCGCACCGAGGACATCCCCGACCTCGCGGACGTCATGGTCCGGCGGGCGACGGCGAAAATCGGCCGGCAAGTGCGCTTGTCGCCCGCCGCAAAGGAGACCCTGGCCTCGTATCGCTGGACCCAGAACTGCCGGGGCCTGGCCCGCGTGATCGAGCGCAGCGTCGCCTTTTCGCGGGGACGCACCATCCGCCGCCAACTGGTCCAGGAAATCCTCTCGGAAACCGAACCCTCCATCGCGGGAATTCGCGAGCAACGCGCGATGCGCGAGCGAGAGGAACTGATCCAGGCCATCGAGGCATCCGGCGGCAACGTGAGCCACGCGGCCCGGAAACTCGGTCGCAGCCGCGGCTCCGTCTACCGCTTGATCGAACGCCACGGCATCTCCCTCGACGGAGCGCGCCGGTGATCTACGCGAACCAGCAGCCGATGTGCGCAGCGCGATCGGGACGGAAGACGAGAATCACGTGAGCGATTCCCCGCACACGAAACAGGTCGCGACGCGGCGTCTCACGGCAGGTGCCATCGTCGCGAGCCTGGCGATCCTGTTCGTCGCCTCCCTGCCCTGGGACGGGGCAAGCGTCCGGGAATCACCCTGCTGGGTCCTTCCCAACGGGCACACGGTCCAGATTACCGGGACCGGGGAGTGCCCCCTCGGCGCAGAAGAACGGCTGACGGCGGTGGTCCTCGACGGCAGGCGAGTCGCCCTGCAAGGTACCGAGACGCTGGAACGCGCCTTCCGTCGCGCTAAATCCGAGCTCAGCGTTGAGGTTCTCACCGCGAACGGCCGCGAAACCCGCACGCTCCCCATTCTTTCACTCGAGTCCGACGAACGACTCGAGCGAAGCCTGATTGCGGGCGCCGTGGCCGGCCTGGTGCTCGCCTTGCCGCTCTCGATTCTCTGGCGCTCCGGCGTGCACGCTGCCCTGCCCTTCGGGATCGCCTACGGCCTCCTCGCTGCGATCGGCCTCACCAGCCTTGCGGGACGGAATTCGAGTCTCCTCGGGGCTGCGGCCTTGCTCGCTTTCTGCGCCGTCCCCGCCGTCGTGCTGCAACTGGCCTTCGTCTTTCCACGAGACAGGAAGATCGTCCAGGCCGCGCCGAGGAGCCAATGGCTTCCCTATCTCATGTTGTTCGTCCTCGTACCTGCGGGCTGGTTCGCCCTGGTCCGCAACCCGGGCGTGTGGCCGGCCTTCCTCTTCACAGTCCTGGCGCTGACCGCGGCGGCTTGGATGGTGTTCATCGCTTCCTGCATCTTCGCGCTCCGCGAGTCCGACTCGGCAACCGAGCGTGCCCGCGCCCGTCTGCTGTGTTACGGGGCCATCTTTCTTCCCCTCGTCCCCACTCTCGTCCTAGCCAACAACGCCCAAGGCATTCCGGGGTTGCTCGGCGCCTACACCATCTCGGCGGCTGTCATGCTTCCGCTGCCCATTGGCCTGGCGATCACCCGGTACAACCTCTTCAACGTCGGCTGGGACGCACGGCGGTCGATCGGCCGAATCGTCTACCTCATGAGTTCGGCCGCCCTCGTGACCCTGGTATTCCACGCCGGTTCCCATCTCGTCGGGAATCCGCAACTGTCGGTTCTGCGCACGTTCGTACTCTCCCTCGTCGCCCTGTCGATCGCCGAAGCCCTTCTCCGACGCGTCCCCGGGTTCATCGACTCGATGGTGCTTCCGAAGCTTCACGCATTTCGCAAGGAGCAACGCACCTTCGCCAGCCGTATCGCCACCCTGACCGACGAGGACGAAGTCTCTCGCTTGTTGGCGGAGTCCATCATGCGAACCGTGGAGCCCGAAGGCGGGTGTGTCTTCCTGAACCTCGACGGCATCTGGCGCCCGGTCTGCCCCTTCGGAACCCACCCGGTGTCGGATGCCACCACGGCACGCGCTGTCCGCGTCCTGCTCGGTGGCAATACGGTGGTCCATCTCGCGCGAGACCAGGCCGGGACCGAAAAAGAACATCAGCAGATGCTCGCGCGCGGTGTCGAAGTCGGTGCAGCACTGCGCTCAGGCGGCCGCCTGCTGGGGCTGGTACTGATCGGCTCGCGCCAGGACCGCAGGCCCTACTCGGATGTCGAACTCGAACTTCTGGAATCCCTCGTCAGCCAGGCAACGACGACCCTGGAAGGCGCTCGCCTCGCGGGCGAGCTGGTCACCGCAGAACGCCACTCCACCACGGGCCGCGTGGCACTCGCGCTTGCGCACGATCTCGGGAAGGAACTCGACTGGATCGCACGGCTCGCCAAACGGATGCCCGAGCGCCTCGAAGACGAGAACCGCCTCCGACGCGACTCGAGCCAGATCGCCGAAATGGCGAGCGGCGTCCAGGAAGCGCTCCAGGATTTCGTGGAGGAATCGGCGCGCTCTTCCGCGGAAGCCGATACCACGCGCCTCGACGACGTCTTCGCCCTCGCGACGCGACGGGTCTCCCGGGTCCACGGAGAGGGGCGGGTAACCGTCCGGCTCGACCCCTCGGTCCGCAGCCTCATGGTTCACCCCGCGACCATTCGCGTCGCCGCAAACCTGCTCGACAACGCACTGCGGGCCTCTCGTGCTTCCGAACCCGTCGAGTTTTCCGCTTTCCGGGAGGACGGCGGCGTCGCGATGGTCATTGCCGACACTGGGTGCGGCATGCCCCCGGAAGTCGCCGAGCGCGCCTTCACAGCTGGCTTTACCACGCGACGCGACGGAGGCGGCCTCGGCGTCGGACTGAGCGCCGCCCGCGAAATCGTCGAGGCACTCGGCGGGAGCATCGAACTCGATACCGAGGTCGATCGCGGCACTCGAATCACGATTTTTCTCAACGTAGAAGGGAATGAGGACAGATGACCAACACAACCATCAAAACTTTTCCGGTCGCTGTTGCCATGGCATTCCTGGTGCCCATGACCTTTTCCGTCTCCTCGGCACAGGCAGACGACCACGGTCACCACGGTGGACCCCGCGCGAGTCAAGTGCTTCAGGAAGCGTTCGACAATCGCTACGGGATGGACATGACTGCCAACATCGACCTGATCCTGCGCAACACGAACGGCCA
>JAYZFQ010000146.1:0-15138 GCA_036336695.1 Myxococcota bacterium | reverse complement strand
ATCCCTGAGCAGCCCCGCGTGGGGGTGGGCCTTTCGGTCAAATGGGACGATATCCGAGCTTGCGAGAAAGGCTACCGGAATCTCACGGTTGGAGCGTGACTCAGCGGTGCGCCGCTGACGGGCCTCCGCATGTCTAGAGATCCCATGTGGCGCCTCCTTTGGCGTCCCCTCTATGCCCAGGTTTCGAGCGGATAGAAAATACAAACCGGGTTTTGGGGTCATGACCGGGTAGGGATGTTATGACAAGTCCCATCGGGGCCGCTGGCGGGCTTCCTACGAGAAGTAGAGGAGGGGGGCTTCCGCGAAGACCTCTATTACCGCCTGGCGATCTTTCCGATCCACCTACCTCCGCTCCGGGAACGCCCCCAAGACGTGGTTCCCCTCGCCCTCCACTTCCTCGCCCGGCACGGCGCCTCCGAGGAGAAACCGGGGGTCGAACTCTCGGACGAAGCCCAGCGGCTGCTTCTCGCCCATTCCTGGCCCGGGAACGTGCGGGAACTCGAAAACCAGATGCAGCGGGCGCTCGCGCTGATAGAGCCCGGAGAACTCCTCACTCGGGAACACCTTTCCGAGCGCATGGGTGCGTTCCTCGAACCCATTGAGACACGCATCCAGGCCCCGCAACGCAGCCCTCCCCACGGCACCCGCACACAGCCCCCGTGCGTCAGGGGGTCGGCGACCCGCCTGCCGTGACTTCGCCCAACGCGAAGGCGAGTTCCGCCGAGGTTGCCAGCAAGCCCGCCCGAGAACCGATCAAGGTGTAACGGGCCGAAGCGAGGTCTCGCTCTGCGCGAAGCAACTCATCGATCGTGCTGAGACCTGCACCGTAAGACTCCCGGGTTGCCTCGTAGGCCTCTTCCGAAGCCGCAAGCAATGCAACTCCGTAGTCGTACTTTCGGTAAGCGGTCTCGTAATCGTAGTAGACGCTCCAGACCTGGTTGGTGGCCTCGAGTTCGAGTTCCCGCAAGCGGGCGGCGTTCTCGCGCTGTTCCGCCCGCGCGTTCCGCAGCCGGTTGAACCGCTTGAACCCCTCGAAGAGCGGCCACTCGATCACCACGAGCGCCTGGTACACGGAATAGGCATCTTGCTGACGATCGGTCGTGTTGACCGATTTTCCGCGCAGAGAGTAGTCCCACCAGATGCCGCCGTAGCTGCCTTCCAGGCCGATGATGGGAAGGAAATCCGCCTGGGCCTTCGCCACTCTTGCTTCGCTGGCGCGGAGCTGCGCCACCTGTGCTTTCAAATCCGGCCGGGTCGCGAGCGCGGCGTCGATCAACTCGTCGACCTCTTCGTCGAGTTGCGGCGGAAGCGGCTGGTCGAAGAGGCGTTCCACGTGCAGCGGCGCATTCGCGGGCAGCCCCATGGCGAGGGCAAGTTGCGCGCGCGCGTTGAAGACCCCTGTCCGGGCACTCTCGAGATCGTAGACCGCCTGGGCCTCGACCTGTCGCGCGAGGAGGAAGTCGGGGCGTGTCGCGAGGCCGAGCCGGCGGCGTTCTTCGACGTCTTCGCGGACCGAGCGCGCCAGTTCCAGGTTGCGCTGTGCCGCCTGCTCGAGCGCCCGGGCCGAGTCGAAGCGGTAGAACCCGGCCTGCACTTCGTAGATGACCCGCTGCAGTTCCCGGTTGAAGGAATAGTTCGCCGCCTCGAGCACACGACGCGCCGCCTCTGCCTTGGCCGTCCGGCGCCCGAAATCCAACAGGACATAGGTGAGCTGGAGTTCGGGCTCGACCTGGACCTGGCGTACGATCACGGCCGAATCCGTGAACTCGAAGCCGAATTTTTCCGCGCCACCGGTGACCTCGAGGTTCAGCGTGGGATAGTAGTCGCCCATGCTTTCGCCCAACCGAGCCGCGGCAGCCTGGGCCCGCCGCCAGGCTTGCCGGGTTCGTGGGTTTTCCGAGAGCGCAATTCCGACCAACTCCGCGAGTTCCAGTGGCTGCGCTTCGCTCGACGGCGGAAGCTGCCGCTCGAGATCCTCCAGGAGTTCCGCCGAGGTCGACGCCGCCGGCCGGTCCGGTTCCGACCCCGCGCGCGACGCGCCGGGGGTGAGGGACAGGATTTCGTCCAGCGACTGGGGGCCCGTCTTTTCCTTCGCCGGACGCCAGGTCTCTTCGGGCGAGGCCGGTGCCGAAGCGTCGGGGTTCCACGCCGGGTTCTTTTCAAAGGACGCGCACGCAAACGACATCGCGAGTGCAGTCAATGCGCAGAACGCACGGATCTCGCATCGGGAGGATTTCGGGCAAGCCCCCATCTTCTCTATAATTCCGCCCAGACGACCGCCGGGAAACGGAAGCCCCTCGTGAAAAAGAGTCGCCACACTTGGCCTGTTCGCACCGCAGCGCTCACGTCGATTTTTTGCCTGCTGCCCCTCGTCACCGGCTGCGATCCGATTTTCGATATCGACGGTGCATTCTTCCCCGCGTGGATGCTGTGCATGGTCCTGGGCATCGCACTGGCGTTTGCCTGCCATCCGCTGTTCGTCCGCATCGGCATCCAAGACTACCTGGGACCGCCGGTCCTGATCTACCCCTCCCTGGCTCTGCTGATCACCTTGGCGATCTGGCTGATCTTCTTCGGAACCTGACGCGAACCCTGGAATTGTCTTGAGCGACGCACCCCACAGCCCCGAGCCGGAACCCACTCCCCCCACCGCCGATGCGGAGCGTGGACGCCGCCTGCTCGGCCGCCTCGTTGGCACCGGAATCGTTCTCGGGGCGTTCGGCCTCTCCTGGCTCGTCTACAGCGACCTGGTGGATCACCCGCGTACCGACGATGCCTACGTCCGGGCCAACACCATCGGGATCGCTCCCCATGTGAGCGGACCCATCGTCTCGCTGCCCATCGTCGACAACCAGCCCGTCCAAGAAGGCGAAGTTCTCTTCGTCGTCGACCCGCGCCCCTACGAAGCTGCCCTCGAAAACGCCCGGGCCGAAATGCTGCTCACCGACCTCGAGATCGAAGGCCTGGAACGCGCGGTGAGCGCGGCAGCGGCCGAACTCGTAGAACGCGAAGCGGATGCGGCCTACGCGACCCAGTATCTCGAACGGGTCCGACCGCTGCTCGCAAAGGAGTTCGTGACCGCCAATCAGGTCTTCGAAGCCGAGAGTCGCGCGACGGCCAGCGGGGCCGCGGTCGCCCGGGCACGCTTCGAATTGGAACAGGCGCGCAAGAACCTGGGCGAGTTCGACGGCGTGAACGCCCGCCGGGCAGCCGCGGCGGCCAGGCTCTACGACGCCCAGCTGAACGTGGACTACTGCACGGTCCGCGCGCCCTTCGACGGCTACGTGACGAATCTCAACATCGCGGTCGGCGAATACGCCAACCAGGGCCAGCAGGTCTTCGCCCTGGTGGACGACCGCAACTGGTACGTGATGGCGAACTTCCGGGAGGTCTTCCTGGAGGAAATCCGCCCGGGGATGCGGGCCGAGGTGTACCTGATGACCTATCCGGGCCGCGCCTTTCGGGGCGAGGTCCAGGGGATCGGCTGGGCCCTCTGGCAGAAGAACGGCAGCAGCGTAAGGGGACTCCCGGACGTGGAGCCGAACCTCAACTGGGTGCGCCTCGCCCAGCGCTTTCCCGTGCGCGTGATCCTCGAGTCGCCCCATGCCGAGTATCCCTACCGGATGGGGCAAACGGCTGTCGTGACAATCAAGGGCTTCGAGAGCGGTCCGGAACCCTAGGCCGGCCGGATGTACGGCGACTCCGGGCGGCGCTCGGAGCCGCGCAGGCGAGCGAGCAGGGAAAACCGGTCGGGGCTGATGTGCAGATCCCGCGCGTCCTGCGCGAGGAGACCGAGCAGGATTTCGACATCTCGATAGAAACCGACCTGCGAGTGCAGCAGGCGGTGGAGTTCCCGCTCCTCTTCCGAGGACGCACTCGATACCGGGTGTGCTTCCAGTGCCACCCGGGCGCGTTCCAGTTTTTCGGAAAAACGCTCCCTGGCCGCCAGCGCGGAAACATCGGGGCGGTTGACATGATCGATCCGGCTCGCGAACGCCTCGAGGGTTTCCGGGAGGGCCTGCCCGACGGCCTCCACTTCGCTCCGACCCCCAGATGGGGAGTCCGACCGCCGCTGGTAATCGAGTCGATTCCAGACGAGGGAAAGAACGACCCGCTGGAGCGATCGCACCCGGTCCAGCAACTGGCGGAGCGCCGCCCGTTCCTCCTGAGTGCCCGCCTTGTCCCGGGAGAACCAGTCTTCGTAGGTGGATTCCGTCAGCAGCCGGTAGCCGAAGGACATCCGGTGGAAGATTTCCAGGCGAAACCCGAGAAGCGGGCTCTGCTCTCGCGCGGGCGCCACATCGCGGAACCCGAGCGTCGAGCAGCGCGCCAGCAGGCGAAGCGTTTCCACGCAGTTGTCGATGGCCCAGATCCGCGAGCGGACTTCTCCGAAGATTCCGTAGACCACCAGGACGATGACGAGCCCCGTGAAGATTCCGAGCATCCGGTCCCGGAAGGGCATCAGGTCGGTGCTGGGATAGTGCGTATCGATCAAGACCAGCGCCGCGGCGAATCCGATCTGGAGGCCCGCGTAGGAAATCCGCGGACTTCCCGTCTGGACCCAGGCAGCAAGGCCGAAGACGAGGCTCGTCGCGACCAGGAACGGAGCAAGCGAGGTGATCTGCGGAATCACGTAGAGGATGACGAGCAGGCTCGCGAGCCCGCCCACGAACGCGCCGATCACGCGCAGCACACTCTTCAGGATCATGGCCCCGTAACTGTCGAGACACACCAGGACGGCGGTCACGATCGCCGTGATGCCACCGGGCCAATCGATGGCGTCGAGATAGATGTAGGCGATGATCGCCGCGAGCGCGCCCTTCCCCGCCGAGACGACATCGGCCTTCCGGACGTTGCTGTAGGCCCTCCACGAGAACGTCTGTCGTTCCTGGGGGAACAAGGGACTGCGCCGGGCGCCGCTCCGACGCTCAGATGCGGGGCGCAGGAAATCGACGGCGTCGTGCATTCCATCCAGCCCCTGGGCGATGCTGAGCAACGAAGACAGGACCGTGGCACGATCGTCGCTGGCCCTTTCCGGCGCGGCGGCTTCCAGATCGGAACCCTCGGTATCCACGATCGCGCGAGACAGGTCGTTTGCGAGGGGCGGCAATGCGTCGAGTTCCGGGGTCCAGGCCCCGGCTTCGATGGCTGCGGCGTAGCGAAGACAGCGCTCCCGGATTGCCTCCACCCGCTGCACGATTTCCGGCGCGAACGTCGCGGGGGTTCCCTGGATGGCCATTGCGGCGGCGATGCGCGCGATCTGCTGAGAGGCGACGGCCACCTGGTTCGTCTCGCCGATCAGGTTCATGAAGTCGTCGTGCCGGGCGCGCAAACCGCTCCCGGTGTGGGTGGCGTTGTCGAGCCAGGTCGTCCACTGGGCGAGGGAGTTCATGACCCGCTCCTCGCTGTTCGCCAGGCGGTCGGGGTCGGTAACGACCTGGTCCCGGGGCAGCAGGACCTCGTTCATGCGGTCCCGTGAATACCGGAGACTCTGGGCCAGGTGCTTTACGAGGAGCTTCTCGGGTCGCTCTGGCCAGAGTACGGCCTGGCAGAGCGTCCCGATGATGTTGCCCGTAGAGATTTCGACGAGCCGCCACAAGGCACGGTGGATGCTCTCGGGGGACCCGGAATCCATCACACCCGGAATCGCGAGCACCATCGTGAGCGTTCCCAGGATCGGGATCGAGGGCGCCGCTACCGTGCGGCTCAGGTAGATGCCGATCCCGATGGACACCCCGATGAAGGGCACGAGAATCCAGGGTTGCTGGGGAAACGCGATGACGAAGGCGATGGCGACCGCGCACCCGACCAACGTCCCGAGCAGGCGCTGGACGGCGCGAAGCACCGACGCCCCGGTGTCGGGCATGGAGACGATGAGAATGGTCAGGATGAGCCAACCCCCCTCCGGAATGCGGAGCGTCATGATGAGGGTGGTGGCGATCGCGCAGGCGACGACGATGCGCCCGATGGCCCGCCAGCGCTGGGGTGACAGCGCCAGTTCCGTACGGAGAAAAGCGAAGAGTCGAGCGGTCACGGCTGGATCCTAGCGCCCGCAGCGCGGCGCAATGTTTCGCCGCGCGGTGATCGACTAGAGTGGATGCCGTGTGTATCGACGCCCCGACATCCGCCTGATGCGTCGCCTCGCAGTCAGACTCGCGCTCCTGGCCGCGTCCCTCGCCGTGACCTTCCTCGGATTCGAGCTGGTACTGAACCTGCTTCCTGTGCAGGACGGCCCCAACGCCGCCCTGGAAAGCCCGGATCCGGACACCTGGTTCGAACCGGGGCGGGCCTTCACCTATTCCCGGGGTGGACGCATGCAACGTTCCAACGAACTGCAGACGAACAACCTGGGCTTCGTGAGCCCCATCGACTACGACGAGAAGGACCCGCGCCCTCTCGTCGCCGTGATCGGCGACAGCTACGTCGAAGCCCTCATGATTCCCGACGACCAGACGCTCACGGCGCGGCTCCGTGACGCGTTGGGGCCGGACCGGCGCGTCTACTCCTTCGCGGCATCGGGCGCGCCCCTGAGCCAATACCTCCACTTCGCCGATGTTGCCCAACGGCGCTTCCGCCCCGAGACCCTGGTGATCCTCGTGGTCGGAAACGACTTCGACGAGAGCCTGCAGCGTGTCAAGTGGGCGCCGGGCTTCCACCACTTCGTCGAAAATCCGGACGGCACGCTCACCCTCGCCCAACGGCCACTTCCCAGCAACCGCCTGCACGCACTCCTCCGGCGCTCCGCGCTCGTCAACTACCTCTTTCGCAACCTGGAGCTCCGAGCACTTCCCAGGCGCATGAGAAACATCTTCGGGTCTGGAGCGGACCATGTCGGCAATACCCGTGCCGCTGCCGACCCCGCGCGCATGGAAGCCTCGGACCGCGTCATCGAGGCCTTCCTGGCCGAACTGCCCCAACACGCAGGACTTCCCGCGGAGCGTGTCGTTCTCGTCGTGGACGGCCTGCGAGCGGCCATTTACGAACCGGACCGCGCCGCAGCACTCTCGGACAGCTACTTCGCCAGGACGCGCCGAAACCTCATCTCGCGAGCCCAAGCGGCGGGGCACCCCGTGCTGGACATGCATCCGGTGTTCGCCGAGCACTACGCGCGAAACGGGCGCCCCTTCGAGTTCGCGGACGACGGGCACTGGAATGCACTCGCCCACGGAATCGCCGCCGAAACGCTGGTTGGGGACGGGTGGCTGGACGGGGCACTCTCCCCGCCGGAAACTTCGGACACCGTACGCTGAGAGCAGGCTACCCGGCGGACAATTTTGCCTTTCGTCCGGCGTCTTCGATCCGCTAGGTTTGCCGGCTCCCGAGTGACTGGAGAAACCGCGTGTTTCGGTAGCTCCTTCCAGGGAGCTGCGGCCCGGTAGCACAGAGACAGAAAGGCGCGGCCGACGCGCGGGAGCGAACGCAGATGGCGCTGCGCACGGATTACTCGGGAGCGTTCGATCCGGAGTTCACCCTCGCGGATTTCTCCCGCCAGGCACTGGCCGACCTCGGCCGGGAGTATCTGCTGAGCGGCCACCTGCAAGATCGGGTCGGTCTGCCCCTGGTCGCGAAGCGCGCCGGTGGGGATTTCTACCGGCGCTGCGCCATCGAGGAATGGATGGGGGCCAGCCCGATCTATTCACGGCGGATGCAGCGAGCCCTGGGCTTCGAAGGCAACGACGTCGGAACGGTCTTCAAGAATCTCCAGCTCGAAATCGGCGCGCCCCAGCAGTTCATGGACTTCCAGTTCCGGCTGGATGGACCGGAGTACGGCGAGTTCTGGCTGCCCCACTGCGGTGCCTTGATGGACGTGGAGCCCTTTGGCGAAGCCAGCGTGAAGTTGATGTGTCACGACATCGAGGATCCGACCTTCGATGCGACGGCCGCTGCAACGCACCCCCGCATGAAGATGCGCCCGATCCACCGCCCGCCCCGGATTCCGCCGGGTCGCCATCCCCATTGCCGCTGGAAGGTCTTCCTGGGCGACGAGACAGAGACCAGTACCCCGCACCCCAACGCGGAAGTGATTGCTGGATCCCGGGCGGCCTCGCTTCCGGTCACGGTACCGGGCGCCGACGCCGAGCCCGGCGGATGGCGGGATTATTCGGGTCCCTTCGATCCCGGCTTCCAGCTGGAAGACCTCTCCCACGGTGCCCTGGTCACGGTGAACCAGGAGGTCGCACTCCAGAGCCACCTGCTCGCCCGCTCCTTCCTCCTCGTGGTGGCCCAGAACCTCGGCGACGCGGCCGCAGCGGAACTGGCGGAAGCCCAGTGGACCGGGATCGCCGCACTCACCGCCGCGCGGCTCCAAGCGGCGCTGCAGATCCCCGGCGACGACATCCACGCCATCGCCCGGGTCTTCCAGTTCCACCCCTGCTTCCACCCCCGCACCTACATCGATTTCCGCGTCGCGGTCACCGGTCCTCGCACGGCACGGATCGCGATCGGGGACTGCCCGGCACGCCGGGAAAGCGACGCCCACTCCTGGCTCGCCGGTCTCGGCACCGCGCCCCACCGCGCCCTCGACGCGATCGCGACACAGGTCAATGCCCGAGCGCGCTGCCACCCAGCCGCCGGTTCGCGCCCGGGGGAACTCGCCTGGGACGTCGTGGTCGATGCGAGCGTCGAACCCCTGCCGGAACCCGAAGAACTCGGGCTGGCGCGGCTGAGCCGGGGGGCCGGCTTCCGCTTCGAGCGGCGTCGAAACCTGCGCGAATAGCCGCAAACGGCCCACCCCCGTGGACCCACCGGGCTGGTACGCTGAGACCCCACCCTGGAGACCCCATGTACGAAGAGATCGTGTACGAAGTCGAGGACCCGATCGCCACGCTGACCCTCAACCGGCCCGCGGTGCTCAACGCCTGGACCGACCGGATGGGTGCCGAGGTGAAACACGCACTCGCCGCGGCTGAAAACGACCCGCGGGTCGTGGTGATCCTCCTCACCGGCGCCGGCCGGGGCTTCTGTTCGGGTGCGGACCTGAAACGGCTCCAGGCCATCGGAAGGGGAGAACGTGGCAACGGGCTCCCGTCGGAACTCGAGGCCGATCCGGGCGACCCGGCCCTGGAGGATTTCCGCGGCACCTACACCTTTCCCATGTCGATCCGCAAGCCGGTCATCGCCGCCATCAACGGCCCCGTGGCGGGCATGGCACTGCCCATCGCTTTGGCGTGCGACCTCCGGTTCGCCTCCGATCGCGCGCGGTTCACCGCGTCCTTCTCCCAGCGCGGCCTCGTCGCCGAGTGGGGGGTGAGTTGGTTGCTGACGCGCCTGGTCGGCCCCGCCCACGCCCTCGATATCCTGATGTCGTCGCGCAAGTTCGACGCCGAAGAAGCGGAGCGAATCGGCATCGTGAACCGGGTACTTCCCCACGACGAACTCCTGCCCTTCGTCCGGTCCTACGCACACGAGCTCGCCACCCGCTGCTCTCCGGCATCGCTCGCAATCATGAAGCGCCAGGTCTACGAGAACCTGCACGACCGGCTCGGCCACGCGGAAAAGGAATCGGTGCAACTCATGCTCGAGAGCTTCGGACGCCCGGACTTCCGGGAAGGAGTCGACGCCTTCCTCGAAAAACGGGCCCCGAAGTTCGAGCGCCTTTGAGCCTGCGATCCGGATAGACTCTCCCCGATGGACAACGCCTCGCTGCGCCTGGAGATCGACGGAATCCCGGAGCCGGTGTGCGCCGTGGTCGAAATCCTCGAGGGTGCGGGATACGCAACCTGGATCGTCGGCGGCGGCCTGCGCGACCGGCTGTGCGGCCGGCCGCCGGGGGACTTCGATCTCGCGACGGCGGCGGCACCCGAAACCGTTCTCGCCCATTTCCCGCGGGCGGTGCCCACCGGCCTCCGGTTCGGAACGGTCATGGTGCCGACCCCGGCCGGCCCCCTCGACATCACGACGTTCCGGGGAAGCGATATCGAAGAGGACCTGGGACACCGGGACTTCACCGTCAACGCCCTCGCCTGGCACCCGTCGCGCGGCGAACTCCTCGACCCCTTCGGCGGCCGTGCCGACCTCACCAAGGGACGCCTGCGCGCCGTTCGCTGCGCCGAAGACCGCCTGGCCGAAGACCCGCTGCGCGCCCTCCGCGCCCTGCGCCTGGTCGCCACCCACGGACTCGAGATCGACGACGAGCTCCTCGACGCGTTGCCCGGCGCGGCGCCCCGGCTCGCCGGCGTCGCTCGCGAACGGGTACGCCACGAACTGGTCACCCTGCTCCTCGCTCCGGATGCGGCGAAGGCCCTGCAGCTGCTCCGCGACAGCGGCCTCGAAACACGGCTCGCCGCGGGGGTGGCACCGGACGCACCGGAGGTGGTCCATGCGCTGCCCGCCCGGCTCGAACTCCGCCTCGCCGGTTGGCTGCGGGGGGCGAGAGCGACGCCGATCCTCCGCAGCCTGCGTTTTTCGAAGCGAACGACGGAAAGTGTGGCGCGGCTCCTCCAATGCCACCCAATCGAAGGCAACGTCGACACGCGGCGCGACGCCGCCGTGCGGCGCCACCTCAAGCGCGTGGGGCCCGAACGGGTCAACGATCTCGTCACCCTGCGGCGGGCGGAACTCGCGTGTCGCCCCACGTCCGCTGGAAAAACGGAACTCGCCCGCCTGGAGGCCCTGGAGGCGGCGTTCGCACGAGTGCGCGCCTTGGGAAACCTCGCCCTCCGCCGCCAGGACCTCGCGATCGACGGCGAAGAGGTGATGCGCCTTCTCGGCACCGGGCCGGGACCCCGAGTGGGCCGGATCCTGCGAGCGCTCACCAACCGCATCATCGATGACCCGAGCCTGAACACGCCCGAAGCGCTCCGCGGCCTCGCCAAAACACTCGCCGCCGAGCAGGAGAAAGGAGAGTCCTCGTGAGTTGCAGCATCGGAGTCATCGGAGCGGGCGTGATGGGGAGCGGCATCGCCCAGACCCTCGCCACGGGAGGACACCCGACCGTGTGCACCGACGTCTCGGAAGAAGCGCTCGCCCAGGCCCGGCAACAGGTCCAGACCGGGCGGTACGGCTTCGAACGCGCCGTCGAACGCAACAAGCTCACCCGCGAAGCGGCCGAGGCCGCCTTCGAACGGCTCCACTTCACCGCCTCCCTCGAGGAAGCGGCTGCCTGCGACCTGGTCGTCGAGTGCGTCCCCGAGCGACTCGACCTCAAGCTCCGCCTCTTCCGGGACCTGGATGCCTTGGCTCCCGCGGGCACGATCCTGGCGTCGAACTCCTCGGGGTTTCCCATCGCGGCCCTCCAGGCAGTCACGGACCGCCCGGAGCAGGTCATCGGCTGGCACTGGGCCTCCCCGCCGGTCGTCATGCGCTTCGCTGAAATCGTCGTGACCCCGCAGACCAGTCCCGAAGCGATCGCCAGAGTCGAGGAGATCGCGCGCGCCTGCGGCAAGAACCCGGTGGTCGTCCAGGATGCCCCGATGGCCTGGGGCTACGTCTCGAACCGGGTCTATTTCGCGATGATCCGGGAAGCGCAACGCGTCGTGGACGAAGGGGTCGCAACCCCGGAGCAGGTGAACCAGTTGATGGTGGATTGCTTCAACTGGCCGGTCGGCCCCTTCGCGATGGTCCGGGGCGCGACCGAGGGCTGGCAGTAGGCCTCTCGCCCTTCAGCGGGGCACGCGCCGCATCCGCAGCAGCAGCAACACGCCCACGCTCGCGAAACAGACGTTCGGGAACCAGAGCGTCACTGCAGCGGGCACGCCGAGCGCGGTAAAGTGCTCGCTGATCCCGATCATTCCGTAGTAGGTGCCCACGAGCAGCCCGCTCAGGAGCGCACCCCACGCGCGCGCCCCCCGCACCCGGATCGAGCCCAACGGAACCGCGAGGAGCGCGAATACAATCGGTGCGAACGGGACGGCGTAACGACGCTGGATCTGGGCCTCGTAGGCGGACACATCCTTTTCCCGCAAGTGGTCCAGGGATCCCCCGGAACCGGCACGTGCAACGACCGCTTCCAACTCTTCCATCGTCATGTCCCGGGGCCGCAGCGATCCGGGGCCGAGCGAAGGCAGGTTGACGGGAAAGACGTATTCCAGAGTCCGAAACGAACCGCGCTGCGGGACCTCGCCGCCCTCGCCGCCCCGGTGAATGTCGCCGTCGCGAAGCAAGACCCGGCCCGAGGCACGGTCCGGGTCGAAGGCGAATTCGCCGGTGCGAGCGAACACGAGGAGCGGCCGCGCCGGGTCGGCCCGGTCGGCGATGAAGACACCCTCCAACGTGTTGTCCCGGCCGCGGTGGTCGACGTAGAACATTCGTTGGCCTACCCGGGTGAACACCCGGGGCTGCAGCATGCGTCCCGAGGCCGTGATCGACATCAGGGTATCCCTGAGGCTCCGCTTCGCGCGATGCTCCTGCTCGAGAACCAGGTAGCCACTGAAAAGCGAAGCCAACACGCCGAGTCCGAGGATCGGGACCACGAGTTCTCGCAGTCCGATGCCGCAGGTGCGGAATGCGAGCAGCTCCGAGTCCGAAGCAAGACGGGCGAGACCCACCAGGGAGCCGAAGAGAAAAGCGATCGGAACGGTGTAGGCGAGCGTCACGAGCACGATGGAACCGAGCAGGGAAAGCACGTCGGTCACCGTGACACCGATCAGCAACAACTCTCCGATGCGACGGAAGAGATTGTGCGCGATGAAGACGGAAGAAACCGCGGCGAGACCCACGCCGGTGTAGATCGTCACCTCGGTCAGCAGATAGCGGGAAACCGTCCACGGTCCGCGCATGCCCGGATCCTATCCGATCCGTTAGAGTCTGAGCGCCCGATGGACCCCGACAAGCTGAAAGACACCGCGCGACGCGTCTTCGACGCCCTCGGCGGCGCCATGACCGCGAGCATGATCCACCTGGGGGACCGTCTCGGCCTCTACCGGGCCCTCGCCGAGTTGGGCGAAGCTTCGAGTGCAGACCTCGCCCGGCACACGGAACTCTCCGAGCGCTGGGTCAGGGAATGGCTCTACCAACAGGGCGCCGCCGGACTGCTCGAGCACCGGGGCGAACTCCGTTTCGCCCTCTCGGAGGAAGCGGCCGCCCTGCTCGCCCACGAAGAGCACCCCGCCTTCGGCGCCGGCTTCTTTACCCACCTGCCCCAGCAGCTCGGAATCGTCGAGCGGCTGCCCGACGCGTTCCGGTCCGGGATCGGCCTGGCCTACGACGCGCTGGGGCCCGAGGGCGCCGCCGGAATCGAGCGGGGGTTCGCCCCCTGGTTTCGCGCGTCCCTCGTGCCCGCCGTGCTGCCGCGCGTCGACGGGCTGGTCGAGGCCCTCGCGCAGGGCATCCGGGTGGCCGACGTGGGCTGCGGTGCGGGGGCGGCGCTCCTGGCCATGGCAAAAGCCTTCCCCGCCTCGGAATTCCACGGCTACGACATCTCCGAACACGCGCTCGCCCGCGCCGAAACCCAGTGCACCGAAGCCGGCATCCCCAATGCCCGCTTCCGGAATCCGCGGCAGGAACCCCTACCCAGCACGCCGACGTATGGACTCGTCACCACGTTCGACTGCCTCCACGACATGACCGACCCCGCTCGCGTGATGTCCGCAATCCGCGGCGCGATCCTCCCGGACGGAAAATGGCTCGTGGCGGACATCAAGGCGCAACCGAGCTGGGAGGAAAACGTCGAACGCAACCCCATGGCTGCGATGATGTACGGAACCTCCGTCCTGACCTGCATGTCCTCGGCCCTCTCCGAACCCGGAGGCCTCGGTCTCGGAACCCTGGGGCTGCACGCGGGCCTCGCCGAGCAGATGACCCGGGACGCGGGCTTTTCGGCCTTCGAAACGCTCGACGTAGACCACCCGATCAACGCGTTCTACCTCGTGCGTCCATGAAGATCGGGCTCGTGGGCTACGGCGGGAGCGGCAAGAGCACCGTATTCGGCGCACTCACCGGTCTCTCGGTCGACACCGGCTATTCCGCACGCCGCGACAAGGCGAACGTGGGTACGGTGAAGGTGCCCGACGCCCGCGTCGACGCCCTCGCCCAGCTGTTCCAACCCAAGAAGAAGACCTACGCCGAAATCGCGTTCACCGATCTCGCCGCCGCGAGCGGAACGGGCCTGGAGCGCGGCGTACTGAACGCCATGCGGAACCTCGATGCGCTCTGCCAGGTCGTGCGCGCCTTTCCCGGCCCGAGCGGAGAGGCGCCCGACGCCCTGGGCGAACTCGCAGGGCTGGAGACCGAAACGATTCTCGCGGACCTCGAGATCGTGGAGCAGCGTGTCGAACGCCTCCGCCGGGACCGCAGCGACGCCCGGGAACTCGCGCTCCTCGAGCGGCTCCAGGCAGCGCTCGAGAACGAGACCCCTCTGCGACAGCTCGGACTGTCCGAAGCCGAACAGCGCGCCATCGCCGGCTACGCCCTGCTCACCCTGAAGCCGCTACTCCTCGTGTTGAACACCCCCGAGGACGATGTCGCCGAACCCCCGCCCCCAGCCTTCGCCGACGCGGCGGACCAGCGCGGCCTCGGGCTCGTCGTCCTGTCTGCCGCCGTCGAAATGGACATCGCCCAGCTGCCCGACGAAGAGCAGCGAGAGTTCGCAGCGTCGCTCGGTCTCTCGGAACCCGCACGCAACCGGTTCATTCGCGCCGCGTTCGACCTGATCGACCTCGTCTCGATGCTCACGGCGGGCCCCGACGAGTGCCGCGCGTGGCCCGTCGCGCGGGGAACCCCCGCTCCGCGGGCGGCGGGCAAGATCCACTCGGACATCGAGCGCGGCTTCATCCGAGCCGAGGTCGTCGGCTGGGAGGACCTCGTCGAGCTCGGCAGCGAGGCCCGGTGCCGCGAGGCGGGCAAGCTCCGCGTCGAGGGCAAGGACTACGTCATCGGCGACGGAGACGTGGTCAACTTCCGCTTCAACGTCTGAGCGCAAACCCCTTTGAAAGCTTCATTTTTCCACTTCGCGCCCTGGGGCTAGGGCAGCTCGGGCAGGACGCGCCCGGCCGTGTTACCCCCGTCGATCACGAAATCGGCGCCCGTGCACGAGGTGCTCTCGTCCGAAGCCAGGAAGACGGAGAGCTGGGCGATGTCCTCGAGCCGATCCGCGATCGTGCGCTGCTTCTGGGGCGCGAGCACGGGCATCTGCGCCGCCATCGCCCGCTCCATGTCGGCGCCCTCCGGCACGTAGGGGGCCACCATGTGCGGACTCCCGGC
>JAYZFQ010000145.1:0-41564 GCA_036336695.1 Myxococcota bacterium | reverse complement strand
TGGGCCAGGCGGTACATGATGTAGGAACCGAGCAGTCCGCCGAAGATCACGATTTCCGAAGCGATCACCCACCAGACGGCGAGCAACCCCGTCGGCATCCCGGCCGAACTTCGGGTGGTGGCGATGGGTCTCCCGGACATGATCTCCTCGACCGGCTCAGGCCGGCTCGTTCTGCGGCCAGTAATCCTCTTCCCGGCCTTCGACGCTGTACTCGTAGGGGCCGCGATAGACCGTCGGAAGCTCGGGCCAGTTGCCGTGAGGCGGCGGCGATTCCGTGGTCCACTCGAGCGTATTGGCCTTCCAGGGGTTCTTCCCCGCCTTCTCTCCCCGCACGAGGCTCGAGAAGAAGTTGTAGAGGAAGATCACCTGCGCACCGAGCATGACCAGGAGCGAGATCGTCGCGAGTTGCCGGAGATCCCACATCCACGGCAGGTTGAGGTCGGGAAACAGCGAGAAGTCGAAGATCCGGCGCTGTTGGCCCGCCAAGCCGAGCACGAAGAGCGGAATGAAGATCAGGTTGAACGGGATGATGGTCAACCAGAAATGGATCTTGCCCAAGGTGTCGTTCATCATCCGCCCGAACATCTTCGGGAACCAGTAGGTGAGACCGGCATACGTCCCGATGATGGCGATCGGGTAGAACGTGTAGTGGAAATGGGCGAGCACGAAATACGTATCGTGCATGTAGATGTCCTCGCCGCTGGCTCCGAGGAAGATCCCCGTCACGCCGCCGATCAGGAACGTTGCGATGAACGAGAGCGCCCAGAGCATCGGCGTCGCCAAGGTGATGGACCCGCCGTAGAGGGTCGCGATGAAGACGAACATCATCTCGGCAATTGGGATCGAGATGAGCAGGGTCGTCACCGTGAAGACGTGCGCCATCCGCGGGTCGACGCCGGAGATGAACTGGTGGTGCGCCCAGACGGTGAAGGACAACACGCCAGTCGCGAACACGGTGTAGAGCACGGTCCTGTACGCGAACAGCTTCTTGCGCGAAAAAACCGTCATCACGTCCGCCGTGATACCGATCGCCGGCAGCAACACCACGTACACCTCTGGGTGCCCGAAGAACCAGAATAGGTGCTGCCACAACACGGGGTCCCCACCGCGGTCTGGGTCGAAGAACGCGGTGCCCAGGTTCTGGTCGAAGAGCAGCATGACCGCGCCGGCGATGAGCGGGCCCACCGACGCCATGAAGAGGATGCTGGCGATGACGATCATCCAGACGACCATCGGCATGTCGTAGAGACGCATGCCTGGCGCCCGGGAATTCATCGCCGTCGTCACGAAGTTGATTCCCCCGAGCAGAAACGCCACGAACTCCAGGGCAACCGCAAACACGAAGATGCTGGATCCCAACCCCGTGAGGTTGTATTCCGCCTTGGCTGAAAGTGGTGGGTAGATGGTCCACGCCCCCCCGAATGCACCGCCCTTCACGAAGAAGGACGTCAGCAGGACGATCGCGCTCAGCAGGAAGATCTGGTAGGAGAGCCGGTTGATGCGCGGGAATACCATGTCGTCGCAGCCGAGCATCAGCGGGATGAGGTAGTTCCCGAAGGCCGCAATCAACACCGGCATCGCGACCCAGAAGATCATGATCGCGCCGTGGTTGGTCACGAGGGCGTTGTACTCGTTGGGACCGACCATCCCGAACCCGGGAACGCTCATCCCGGGAAACGCCAACTGCATCCGGAACACGTAGGCGAAGAAACCGCCGATCAGGGCCATCGCCAGGCCCGTGAACATGTACTGCATGGCGATGACTTTGTGATCCGTCGAGAAGATCCAGCCCCGGATACCCGTGTGCCCCGCGTGACTCTCGTGCTCTTCGTGGGTAGCGACCGCTTCCGCCATGACTACTCCTCGACCGCCGACGGCAGCAACGCTGCTACCGACACTGGCGCGTTTTCCGCCATCCAGGCCGCATGCTGCTCCGGCGTCTCGATGAAGATGCGGCCACCCATCAGCGCGTGCCCAATGCCGCAGATCTCCGCGCACTGGATGTCCCACTCGCCGGTCTTCGTGGGCTCGAACCAGCCGGTGATCACCCGGCCCGGAATCGCGTCCTGTTTCAGCCGGAAGACCGGCACCGAGAAATCGTGGAGCACGTCTTTCGACTCGAGCAGGTAGTGGTAGAGCGTTCCGGTCTTGACGTGAAGCTCGTTGACCTTCGCGATGTCGTCGTCCGTATCGATCTTGCCGTCAGGACCCGGGTGAATGAAGGTCCACGCCCACTGCTGGCTGACGACGCGCACCGTCTCCTGGGCCGGCGGCAGGTCCTGCTTGATGTCGTACCAGACGACGACGGCGAAATAGATGATGAAGACGTCGCACACGAGCACCAGGATGTGGGGCCACGTGATCCAGCGCTTTTCTTCCTTCTTCTCCCCCGTGATGTGCTGACCCGCAACACCCGGCTTCTTGCGGAACCGCAGGATGAGCCAGAAGAAGATGCCCTCGGACAGGATGAACCAGAATCCGACGATCCAGAAGATCAGGTCGAAGAGAAAGTCGATGTCGCCGGCATAGGTCGAAGCAGCCGGCACCAGGCTTTCGATCATTGCGATTCGCCTCTACAGGATCCAGATGAAAACGACCGCGATGAAGGCACCCACGCCCACCATCGAAATCGCGAAAGTGCGCCAGGCCAGCTCGTCGGCCGAATACTGTTTCGCCATGGTCCGCGTCTCCCTGTCTACTTCTGGAGCGTCATGACGTAGGCAATGACGTCCTTCATGGCCTGGTCGTCCACGAGCACCAGGGCCATCGGTCGCATGCGCATTCCCGTCGCATCTGCGGGGTTCGTCCCGCGGATGCCTTCCCGGAAGTGCTGCAACTGGGTCAACTGGTACCAGTCGTTGGTATTGGTGAGCGACGGGGCCGCCAACGGCTGCAGACCCTCGGCGTTCGGCCCGTGGCACGCAGCGCAGGGTGCATAGAGGGCCTTGCCGCGCACGGGGTCGCCCCCCTCCAGCGTCGGCTCGGGGTACTGCGGGGGCAGGCTGGCCGCGTAAGCCGCCACGGCTTCCAACTGGGCCTGGTCCTTCAGCGTCTTCGTCATGGGATGCATGCGCAGGCCGCCGATGTCGTCGGGATGCACCCCCCGGGCGCCGGTCTGGAACTTCTCCAGTTGGGCCACGACGTACCATTCCTGGAGGCCTGCGATGGCCGGCGCCAGGGCCAGGGCGCTGCCCTCCCCCGCCTCTCCATGGCACTGGACACAGAGTTCGAACAGTTCCTCTCCGTCCGGATCGGCCCCTGCCGGAACTGCGATCAGAGCCGCGAGCACGGCAACCGCGGCGAGAAGTTTCATCTCTCCTCTCCCTCTCGATCCTCAAGCGCTGGGGCTTTGCCCGGTCCGGGACGCCGCGGAAAGCGGGCCCGCACGGAACCGCGCGCGGGCGAGATAGCCCATTCGGGGCGGATTTTCAAAGGCCTCCGGGGGTTTCGGAGCCCTAGACGCCCGGATCGAAAGCCGAAACGGGCCCTTTCAGGCCGGGAGCGGGTTGAGGGGGTAGAGGAGCAGGTAGATCGCCACACCGGTGACCGACACGTAGAGCCAGATCGGCCAGGCGACCCGTGCCAGGCGGCGATGGCGGTCCAGGCGCCCGCGGAGCCCGAGAACGATCAGCGTGATGGCAAAGACCGGAACCGTCGCAGCGAGGGTGACGTGAGAAAAAAGCAACACGAGGTAGCCCACTTTGGCCGCTCCCTCGGCATGGAAAGGCGTGTGCTCGAAGTTCCGGAGCGCCTTGTGCAGCACGTAGAGCACAAGAAACAAGCTGGAGACGCCAAACGCGCTCAGCATGACCCGACGATGGGCCTCGACACGCCCGGCCTTCACCAGATTCCGGCCCCGGACCAGCAGTACGGTCGCCACGGCGTTGAGCGCCGCGTTTACGGTCGGTAGAAGATGGGCATCCACGCTGGTGCCGGACGGTAGCACCGGACGGACCTATGCTTGGCCCATGGCGCCGCCGCCCGCAAAACTCCCGGCGCTCGCACGCCCGCTCGCCGGGATTGCCTCGGTCGTCGCAGCGCCGTGGGGCCTCCGCGCCCTCGCCCTGTTGGAAGAGGGCCTGCCCTTGACCACGGCAGACCTCCGGGGTTTCGGCGAGGACCTCGCGGTCGGGTTGCTGCTGCTCGGAGTCCTCTGGCCCCTCGCCCGGTTCTCTCGCTGGCTCTCGGTCGCGATCGTGGGAATCCTCACCCTCGGCTACTACGCCAACTACGAAACCATCCTCGCCCTCGGCTCGGTCGCGTCCCCCCTCGACGCGGGCTTCCTGGTGGACCCCGTCTTCTTCGGCGGATCCGCGCTCGCGCTGGCAAGCCCCGTCGCCCTGGCGGCGCTCCTGCTGCTTTCGATCGTGCTCGCCGCGGTCGGTCTGCGTGGCGGCAGCGGCCGCCTCGGACTCGCATGCGGCGCGGCGGGCGCCCTGGGGCTCGTCGTCCTCGCCCTCGCACCCGAGGATGCGCGCGTCGGCGCCTGGCGCCAGGCAAACGCCCTCTCCCACAACGTCACCTGGCTCTCGGCACGCAGCGACTGGAGCGGCAGCGCCGAGTTCCCGACCCCCCCAGCGGCGATGCTGGATCTCTCCCCGGACCTCGCCGCGGATCTCGACGCCCCCCTGCGCTTTCCCGACGGCCGCCGCGCCACGAACGTGCTGTTGGTCGTCCTCGAAGGGGTGTCGGGGAACTACCTGCCCCACGCCGCCGCACACCAGCAACGCCGCGCCGTCAACACCATGCCCGAACTCGACCGGGTCTTCGCGGACAACGTTGGCTTCGCCACCTTCGTCAACCACCAGCGCCGGACCAACCGCGGTCTCTACACGCTGCTCTGCGGCGAGCTGCCGCGCCTGGTCGCCGGAACACCGAAGATGACCGCCGCAACCACGCGGGGCTGGCAGCGCTGCCTGCCGGAAATCCTGGCCGAGGCCGGGTACCGCACCGCCTATCTCCAGGCGGCGCCCCTCGCGTTCATGCTGAAGGACCGCTTCATGCCGAAGATCGGTTTCGAGATCGTCGAGGGACACGACTGGTTCCGTGAGCACTACGTGCGGACCCGGTGGGGTATCGACGACAAGGCGTTCCTCGAAGGCGCGCTGCAGATGATCGACGAACTCCGGGCCGGGGAAGACCCCTGGTTCCTCACGCTCCTGACAGTGGGAACACACCACCCCTATGTGGTGCCCGAGTCGGAGCGGCGCGGGAAACGCCCCGTGATCGCCGCCTTCGCCTATCTCGACGCTGCGCTTGGCGCGTTCTTCCGGGCTCTGGAGGCCCGTGGCATCCGCGAGGACACCCTCGTGCTCGTGACTTCGGACGAATCCGCCGGCGATCTCGGGTCCGCGGCCGAAGGCCTCGCGGGCCGCCTGACCGGGAACTGGGGGTTCCTCGTGGCGCTCCTCCCCGACCGGTCGACCCAGCGGGTGGACACCCCCTACGCCCAGTCGGATGTCGCGATCTCGGTCCTCGACCACCTCGGCCTGGCGGACCGCGGCGAGGACCTGTTCGGGCGCAGCCTGTTCCGCACCGATGACCGACCGCGGCCCATTTATTTCGGCAACATCAACCACCACAGCATCGGCGCCCTGAGTCGGGACGCACACCTGGTCTACTGCAGCTTCGAGGGACAGCGCTGCACCCGCTACGCCGTTCGCGACGGGCGGCCCTTCGCCAAGGGACTGCCGAAAGCCGACCCGGACCCGGAACTGTTCGCCGAGGTGCGCGCCATGGCCTCGCGCAGTCGCCCGGTGGCCGGAGACGGGCCGCTCGTCCTCCCACTGCTCGAAGACCCGGTCTTCCGGGTTTCCCTCCCGGAGTGGCAGATCGTCCAGGGAATCGTCGATACCTCCGTCCAGCCCCACGAATGGCTCGCGGTCGACCTGGAAGTCGAAGCCCGCGGCGAGGGCGCCGCCGAGTTGCGTCACGTCACCCGCCTGAATCCGCGCCTCCGCCCCCTCGAGGCCAGCGCGCGCATCGAGGCCGGGCAGACCCTGCGCCTCCGCTACACCTTCGCCCCCGAACCCCACGTGCCCTACGTCAGCGTGCGCACCCGCGCGAGACTCCTGGACGGTTGGGGGCTCGACCTGGTGTTCAAGAAGCGCCGTTTCGTCTTGCACCGCCGCGGCGACCGTCCGGCTCCCGGCGTCTCGGTCGAGGCGTTCGCGCTGGACCCCGACGACGCAGCGGCGCGCCAACTCAGCGTATTGCCACGGGAACGCTACGAGCGCGTTCTGCGATCGCTCGCGGACCGACGCATCGGCGCACCGGCAGCCGCGCCGATTCAAGATGACGGACAGGGAGACTCGGAAGACACCCGGAACAACACGCCGTCGTTGTAACGGCCGACGGCGCGCACGCAGAAGCCTTCTTCGATGAGTTCGCGGGGCAGGTAGAAACCGTAACCGCCGAGATACTTGCCGAACCAGGCCAGGGAAATCTCTTCTTCCCGTTCCAATCGCTGGCGAAGGGCCCGGATGTCGCCGCCGGCAGCGATCGCGACCGAGCGGTAGTGGTGTCGCCGCGGCGCGTACACCGCTGGAATCAGGGTGTGGTGATAGACCGCGTGCGGCCGGTTGCTCAGGACGGCGGAACCCGAGTAGTCCTCGCGCAGGGCCTGGAGCAAGCCCGACGTCGTCCAGTGTGCACGTCCGAGACCGTGCACGCCCGAGCTTCGGAAGCCGGCGAACGTGGTTCCCGCACTCACCGTTGCGGCTACGCCGAGCAGCACCGCGACCCCGACGGCTCCCACCCGAAGCCGCCCTCGGCAACCCGCCGCGGCGACGGTCAGGAGAGCCACGAACGGCAGCCAGACGGGCGCGCCGAAACGGGCGCGCGAGAGCAGCGCCACCGGGGTCCAACTGGCCAGCGCGACGAGTACGGCCGAGTACAGCAACAAGAAGGCGGCAGAAACCGGAACCACCGCGTCCAGGCGCCGGTCGCGCAACCACGCCGCCAGGGCCGCGCTCGATGCGACGAAGAGAAACGCCCCGCCGACCCACGGGGCCGAGGCGCCCAGTGCGTCGAAGCCGAAGGTCGCTGCAAGACTGTCGCAGTAGTCGGCCAGGTTTCGGCCGAGTTCGGCATAGGCACCGCCCCGGGTCCCGAAAGGCTGCCGGGCCGAGAGCAGGTTGCCCAGACCCCAGAGGGCCGGCCCGAGACCGGCCGTCACCAGGAAGAGCGCGGTACGCTTCCACCGGAGCCCCGGGGGCGCCGGGGCGCCGGCGAACCAGAGCGCGACCGCGCCCACCAGGGCAACGCCGATCCAACGCGTCAGGCAAGCCAGTCCGGCAACCGCTCCGAGCAGCAGAGCAGTCGCGACCCAGCGCTGCCGTTCACGACCCACCAGCCAACACGCGACCATGACGAGCGCCGAAAGCAGCGCTTCGGACCACGCCGACGCGAAGGTGCGCCAGAGCGCCGGCGACGCGAAAGCCATCACGCCGCCCCAGGCGGCCCAGGCCGTGCTGCGCGTCACACGCGCTAGCAGAGCCACCAGCGCCGCCACCGCGACCGCAGCCGAGAGCGCCCCGACGACCCGCGCGGCGTCCGACGGATCCAGGCCCGCCGCAGTTCCGATGGAGAGCACCGCCGGATAGAGCGGCGGCCAGGCTTCCACCGTGCTGCCGTCGAAGCGGACCAGGCCGCGGCCCGCTGCGAGGTTTTGCGCCACCGAGAGATAGGTGACTCCGTCGTTCGAAACCCCCGGACCCCAGCGCGCCGTCGCCGCGATCACCCAGGAAAAAGCCGCTGCGCCAAAGGCCGCGGGAAGCCAGATCCCTTGCGCCGGCTGCCTCAATCCCTCGATTCCTTGGCGACGAGGGCTTGCAAGGCCTGGCGATCCTCGGCCGGAATGCGGCGGGGCCGCCCCTCTGCGTCGACCATGGCATGCTCGGTGACCGCCGTGGCAACCGGCGCCCCGTCCGCGAGAATCCGGTAGGCGACCCCGAGCGAAGCGCCCCGCACCCAGGTGAGCCAGGCCGTCACTTCGATGCGCGCGTCGAACCCGACGCCGCGGTGGTAATCCACTTCCAGCCGCGTGACGGCGAAGTGCAGGTCGCGTGCGACGTAGTCCGTGTACGGCCGGTGGTGTTCCTCGAGCAGGCGCACGCGCGCGAGTTCGAGGTACGGCACGTAGCGCGCGTGATGGACGACACCCATGGCATCGGTGTCGAAAAACGGCACGCGCACACCGACCGTGGATGTAAGGGCGCCGGGCGGCGTGTCGGCATGGCGTCGCGGCACGCCAGGAGTCTAGCCTGCGGGCAGCCGGCTAGGCGTTGCCCGTTTCGTCCGCCGCTTTCGGCCGGGTACTGCCATCGCACGCCGGAGGGAGCGAGCCGTTGCCGTCCTCCTCCTTCGCTGCCGCGAGCACCTCCCATTCCCCGTCCGCATGGGCCAGGGCAGCGACGACACGATCGGCCGCTTCGGACAGAGAGGTCGCGCGCGCGCGGAACATCCGCGTTCGGTGGCCGCCGACTTGTTTCACGCGAACACGGAAACCGGGAAGGAGTTCCTCGGGCTCGGGTTTCGGCGGCGGCATCGGCTCGCGAGATCGCGGCAGGTCTTCGTCCCGCGGCACGTCTGCCGGCGGCACGTCTCGCGTGGCCGCGGGCCGCTGGAGCAACGGCAGCGGTTCCTCTTCCCCGTCCCGCCCGGCCACTTCGGCAAGGAGATCGAGGTAGGACTGCGGCGGATCCGACACCACACAGCCGAGAACTCGGAGCGCTCCCTTCCGACCGGCACCACGGGCCGGTCGGTCGTTCCAGACGATCGCACCGACGGTCACCGCACCGCCCTGGCGGTGGGGCAAAATCCGCAGCTGGATCGCGTCGCCCTGGTCGACACGCAAGCGGGCCTCGAGACCCAGGCCCCCGGCAGAAAGGCTGCAGACCACCGCGCGGACCGGCCGGCGCCCCTGACCGAGCACCTCGCAGGCAAGCCTGCAGCGGATCCGACGCTGACGTGCGAGGCGACCCACCGCACCCTCCCCGGGACTCCCATCGGCCGTGCCGAGGCGGCCCAGGGTGACGGGGGTCACACCGCCGCCCGGGGAACGCGGAGTCAGGTCCGGGCGCTGCGGAGCCGCAGGGCGTTCGCGATGACCGAAACCGAACTCAAGCTCATCGCCAGGGCCGCCAGCATCGGGTTGAGCAGGATCCCGAACGCCGGGTAGAGCACCCCCGCCGCCAGGGGCACGCCCAGTGCGTTGTAGCCGAACGCAAACAACAGGTTCTGCTTGATGTTGCGCAGCGTCGCCCGACTCAGCACGCGCGCCCGCACAATCCCCATCAGGTCGCCGCGCACGAGGGTCACACCAGCGCTTTCCATCGCGACGTCGGTCCCCGTGCCCATCGCGATCCCCACGTCTGCCCGCGCCAGGGCCGGCGCATCGTTGACGCCGTCCCCTGCCATCGCGACGACTTTGCCCGCGTCCTGGAATTCCTGCACCACAGCGGCCTTCTGATCCGGCAACACCCCGGCCACGACGTCCTCGAGACCGAGTTGCCGCCCCACGGCCCGGGCCGTCGCCTCGGCGTCTCCCGTCAGAACCACGATCGCCACCCCGCGGCGCTGCAGGGCCTCGATCGCTTCCGGGGTGGTCTCTTTGATCGGGTCTTCCACCGCGATCAGGGCGATCACGCGGTCGGAGCCCGCGAGGAACATCACCGTCTTCCCCTGCTCGCGCAGCGCTTCGGCTTCCGCACGGACGCCGGGAGCCTCGATCCCGAGCCTGTCGAGCAGGGCCGCGTTGCCGAGTCCGAGCTGCTGCCCCGCGACGGTGCCCGTGATCCCCTTGCCCGGGTGGGAGTCGAAGGCGTCCACCGCTTGCAGGTTGAGTCCCTGCTCCTCGGCGGCCCGGAGAAACGCGGCAGCAAGGGGGTGTTCGCTCGCCCGCTCGAGGCTTGCGGCCAACATCAGCGCCTCGGTTTCCTCCACGCCGTAGCCGCGCACGTCGGTCACCTGGGGGCGCCCCTCGGTCAGCGTGCCCGTCTTGTCCACCACCAGGGTGTCGACGTGCTGCATGCGCTCGATCGCCTCGGCGTCGCGGAAGAGCACCCCGGCTCCGGCAGCGCGGCCCGTGGCCACCATGATGGACATCGGCGTTGCGAGCCCGAGCGCACAGGGACAGGCAATGATGAGAACGGAAACGGCGGCGACCAGGGCATGGGCGAGGGGGGGCTGCGGCCCCAGCACGGCCCAGACGACGAAAGCCACCACGGCGATCACCAGGACCCCGGGAACGAAGACCGCGGCCACGCGGTCCGCCATGCCCTGGATCGGGGCGCGACTGCGCTGGGCCTCGGCGACCAGCGCCACGATCCGCGAGAGCAGGGTATCGGCACCGACGCGCTCGGCCTCGACGACGAGTGCGCCCTGGCCATTGAGCGTCGCTCCGATCACTGCGTCGCCGGGTCCCTTCTCCACGGGGATCGGCTCGCCGGTCACCATCGACTCCTCGACGGAACTCGAACCCTCGACGACGCGGCCGTCGACAGGAACCTTTTCCCCGGGGCGCACGCGGAGGCGGTCACCTGCCGCGACAGCATCGAGCGGCACGTCCTCCTCGCTCCCGTCCGGACGAATGCGTCGCGCCATCGCCGGCGCGAGGTCGAGCAGCGAACGAATCGCTGCGCCCGTCTGACTGCGCGCGCGGAGTTCGAGAACCTGGCCGAGCAGAACGAGCGCGATGATCACGGCCGCGGCCTCGAAGTAGACCTCCACCACGCCGCCGGCCGTATGAAACGCCGGGGGGAAGACGTCCGGCGCCAGGGTTGCCACGACGCTGTAGCCGTAGGCGGCACCGGTCCCGATGGCGACGAGAGTGAACATGTTGAGCCGGAGAGAAACGATCGAGCGACCACCCCGCACGAAGAAGGGCTGCCCGCACCAGAGAATCACCGGCGTGGAGAGAGCCAACTGGATCCATTGCAGGGTCCGCGCGCCGAAGCGCCGGCTCAGGTCGAGTGCCGGAAGCATTTCGCCCATTGCGAGGAACAGGACGGGAACGGAGAGCACGAGGGCGACCCAGAACCGGCGCTGCATGTCGCGCAGCTCCGTCGTGTCTTCCTCGGCCGTCGGTGCGACCGGCTCGAGCGCCATGCCGCAGAGGGGGCAGTCCCCGGGCCCTTGCTGCCGGATCTCGGAGTGCATCGGACAGGTGAAAATCGCGCTGGATTCGGCCGCCACGGGGCACCAGCCTACCCGATGGGCGCCTATCCTCCGAGTCGGATCGCGCATCGCACGGGAAACCCAGGGACGATGAACTCCCGAGAGAACACGCGCCCGACCCAGCTGGCGCTGGGCATCGCCGCCCTTTCCGTGCTCGTGACGTGCCTCATCAACCGCCCCTGGGAAGGGCTCCACCTGCGCGACGGGGCCTACTACGCCTACCTCGCCGCGCTCCAGGCCGGTGGGCTGGCCCCATACCGGGACGTCTTTCACCTCCAAGGTCCCGTACTCACCTGGCTCGGCGGTCTCGCGATCGGCCTGGCCGGAACCCCCGGCCTGGCGCTCCTCGGAGCCTTCGTTTCCGGGCTCCTGACCTTTGCCGGCGTCCGCCTCGCACTCGCAGCGTACGGTCGGCCGGGCACCGTCGTCGAACTCCTTCCCGTGGCGCTCGTCGCCTGGGGCATGACGACGGGGTGGCCCTTCCTGGGCGCGTTCATCGTCTCGGGCTCTCGGCCGAAATTCCTCGCCATCGGCCTGGCCGCCTGCGCGGTCCACCTGCTCTGCACGAATCGGCGCGTTGCAGCGGGTGCCGCGTTCGCCGCCGCTTGCTGGACCTGGCAACCGGGCGCCGTGCTCACCGTGGGCGCAATCGCCGGTTGGCTCGCCGCGCGCGCCTCGGAGCGGGATTCCGCCGCCGAACCGAGCGTCGCCGCTTCCCTGGCGGGCGTCGCGCTGGGCGGCTTCGTCGTCTCGGTCGGCGCGCTCGGAGCACTGGCCGTCCAGGGAAGCTTCGAACCCTTCCTCGAGCAGGCAGTCCACGCGGCTCCCAGCCAGACAGAAAGAACCTTCGACCTCATCGCCACCCTCCACCGGGTCGGGCTGCTGCTTCCCCTCCCTGTACTCCTCGTCGGGGCAGCCGGGCTCGCTGTCAACCTCTGGCACGCGGTTTCACCCGGCGCTCCCCGTCTCGCTCCCGACGCACGCCGGGTTCTCGCAGCGCTCCTGGGGTGGCTCGTCGCCTACCTCGGCCTCCTTACCGTGGATTTCGACTGGCGAGGCGACACGGTTCCCCTGCTGCTGCCACTCGGCGTCTTCGCCGGCGTGGCAATGGGACGCGTCGACCACCGCATGGCGGTTCCGCTCCGGCTCACAGTCGCGGGGATCCTCTGTCTATGGCTGGTGGGTGCCGACAGGCTGTCCCCGATCCAGCACTCCCCCTACCCCCACCAACAAGGGGAAACCCTGGGGGAGCACGCAGGACGAGACGCACTGACTGCGGCAAAAGGACGCGGCGTCCTCATCTTCGCCGACCCGCTCCTCGCCCAGCAGGTCGGGGAGCATCCGAAGCACCCGTTCGTGTTCTGGGAACCCGGCACCCTGGAATACATCCACACGACGTACCCGGGCGGCCTCGAGGCGTTCCTCGATCCGCTCGTCGACCGCCGGTACGGCGTGGTGACGGTCGGCCCGAGAGCCGCAGCACTCCTGCCCTATCTCGCCCCCAGGCTCCGAAACCAGTACGAACCCACGAGATCCCTTCGCCCACGCAACCGGACCTGGGTACTCCGGGACCCCTGACCGGCTGCGCGGGTGAAGCGCATCAGGCAGAAGCCGCCTCGGCAGAAGCCGCCTCGGCGGGAGCCGCCTCGGGTTCGACCGGCACCGCGCGCTTCATGCCCTTCGCTTCGTAGACCGCCTGGGCCAGGGCTTCTCGCACGTCGGGGTGCTCGAGCATGAAGCGGCGCGCATTTTCGCGGCCCTGCCCGATGCGTTCATCGGCGTAGGAGTACCAGGCGCCGCTCTTCTCCACGACACCGCACTCCACCCCCAAGTCGATCAAATCGCCCTCGAAGCTGATTCCCTTGTTGTAGAGGATGTCGAACTCCGCCTGACGGAAGGGCGGCGCCACCTTGTTCTTGACCACCTTGACGCGCGTACGATTACCGACCACCTCGTCGCCATCCTTGATGGCGGCAATGCGGCGCACGTCGAGGCGAACCGAAGAGTAGAACTTGAGCGCGTTGCCGCCGGTCGTCGTCTCGGGATTGCCGAACATGACACCGATCTTCATGCGAATCTGGTTGATGAAGACGACCGTCGCATTCGACTTGGAAACCGTGCCGGTCAATTTGCGCAGCGCCTGGCTCATGAGCCGTGCGTGGAGTCCCACGTGGTGGTCCCCCATTTCGCCTTCGATCTCGGCGCGCGGCGTGAGCGCCGCCACGGAGTCGACGACCACCATGTCGATCGCCCCGGAGCGCAACAACACGTCGACGATCTCCAGCGCCTGTTCCCCGGTATCGGGCTGGGAAACGAGCAGGTCTTCGACCTTCACTCCGAGTCGCCGCGCATAGCCCACGTCGAGGGCGTGCTCGGCATCGACGAAGGCGGCCACGCCTCCCCCGCGCTGCACCTGGGCGACGGCATGGAGCGCCAACGTGGTCTTGCCGCTCGACTCGGGCCCGTAGACCTCGACCACGCGGCCGCGCGGATATCCCCCGATCCCGAGCGCCAGGTCGAGACTCACCGATCCGGTCGGGATCGAGTCGACCTCCCGGTCGATCGCGTCCTCGGTCATCTTGAGAATCGCACCCTTGCCGAATTGCTTTTCGATCGTCGAAACCGCCAGTTCGATCGCCTTGTCCTTCTGACCCTCGGCGCTGCCGTTGCCCTTGCCTGCCATGTCTAGCTCTCCTTCCTATTGGATCTGGGGTGACTGAAACCCACTCGCTCGAGCGGGGTGTAACGCGCACCGGAGCGCGACAATTCGCTCCGGAAAAGGATCACCTCATCGACTGCGGTGGAAGCCGCGACCGCGATACCACGCGGGTCGGGCCCCGCGCCCCGACGGATGCGGCCCAACGTGACGTGGGGCCGGAAAGGCCGGCTCTCGGGCGCGATGCCCTCGCGCAGGAGCCCCCGACCGACTGCTGCAGCGAGTTCCACCAGCGAACCGGCGGGTTGCACGTCGAGAGCGAGACCCCGCGGTCGGCGGGCCGAAGGAAACCGGCGTGCACCGCCCAGTTCGAGGCGGAAGGGTTCGATCCCCTGCACCGTTTCGCCGACGGAACGCGCCAACGGCGCCGCCTGGGAAAACGCGATGTCGCCGAGAAAGTGCAGCGTCACGTGCAGACCCTCGGGGCGCACCCAGCGCACCGCGTCGCCCCCGGGCGCGTCGCGCAGCTGCGCCAGGGCTGCCCGCGCCGCGCCGCGCGCGGCGGCACCGAGATCGATCGCGAAGAACGCTCGTACCCGCCCATCGGTCACCCGGGCTTCCCGGGCGTCGAGGCACCGCCCCGGGCACGCATCAACGTCGGGCCCATCAAGGGTTCACCGAGCACCGCCCGTCGCACCCAGTCGAGCCCGGACTGGGACGCGAGCCTTCGGTGACGGTGGCGATCCAGGGGAAACACGAAGCGCTCGACATGCGTCTCCTCCCGACGCGCCAACGCCAAGTAGACGAGGCCCACGGGCTTTGCTTCGCTGCCGCCGCCCGGGCCGGAGATGCCCGTCGTCGCCAGGCCAAAGCTCGCACCGAAACGCTCCCGTACTCCCTCGGCCATGGCGCGCGCCACCGGCTCCGACACGGCACCATGCTCGGCCAGCAGTGCTTCGGGCACGCCGAGGAGTTCCGTCTTCGCCGCGTTCGCGTAGGCGACGACGCCGCCCAGGAAGTAGTCGGAAGCCCCCGGAACCTCGGTCAGCGACTCGGCCACGAGTCCGCCCGTGCAGGATTCCGCCACCGCCAGCGTGTAGCCGCCGTCCCGCAACAGGCGACCCACGACGACCGGCAGGGTCTCTTCCCCTTCGCCGTAGACGATGACCCCGAGACGCGCGCGAATCTCGGCGCAGACACCTTCGAGTCGCGCCTCGGCTTCCTCGGCGGTGACTCCCCGGGCCACGGGTCGCAGGTAGTTGTCCGGGAAGGCCGTCCGGAACCCCAGGGATACGTCGCCAGACGCCGCGATGTCCTGGAGTTCGTCGTCCAGCATCGATTCTCCGGTGCCGAAGGTGCGCAGGAGACGCGCACGCACCACCGGTCCGCCGCCGGTCTTCGCGGCGACCCGCGGGAGCACCTGCTCGTCGACCATGCGTGTCATTTCTCGCGGCACACCCGGTACGCAGAAGAAGACTCCCCGCGCTTCGACATCCAACATGAACCCCGGTGCGGTTCCGATCGGGTTGGGCAGCACCTCGGCACCCGCCGGGAAATCGGCCTGGGTGGCGTTGTTGGGCGTCATTTCCCTGCCGACTGCCCGGAAGAAGCTGCGGATCCCCTCGAGTGCAGCCTCGTCGCGGACGAGCTTGCGTCCGAAACTCTCGGCCAGGACCTGGGAGGTGAGATCGTCGCGGGTCGGCCCAAGCCCCCCGGACACGAGCACCACGTCCGCGCGGACGGCCGCGCGCTGGAAGGCATCGGTCATCTGGACCGGGTCGTCGCGGACCGACGTGTGCCAGTGAGTCTGCACGTCGAGCGAAAGCAGCCGGTCCGACATGAAAGACTTGTTCGAGTCCACGATCTCGCCCCGCAGCAGTTCGTCACCAATCGTGAGGATCTCGGCAATCACCCCGTCGCCACTCACCCCGAGAAGACCCCGATCAACACCAGGAGCACGCCCGCACCCATCAGGCCAGCAACCACGTCGTCCAACATCACCCCCGCGCCACCGGCGAAACTGCGCTCGGCCCAACGGGCCGGCCCCGGTTTCCAGATATCCAAGCCGCGGAACAGGACGAATCCGGTCACGAGCCAGAGAAATCCCACCGGAACCTCGAAAATCACCAGGGGGGCGTAGGTCAGGAGCTGCCCGACGATTTCGTCGATCACGATCCGGCGGTCGTCCTTGTGGTCGAAATCCCGCTCGGCCTCCTCCGCGGCCCAGACACCCAGCGAAAGCAGGGCCAGGGAGGCGAGCAGGTAGAGCCAGGCTCCGAGCGGCGCGAACAGCAGGAAGAGCAGGACGCCGACCGCCGAGCCGAAGGTGCCCGGCACCACCGGCGCGTAGCCCGACCCCCCTCCGGTCGCGACGTAGAGCGCCAGGGAACCCGCGAGATTCCCGTTTTTACTATTTTTTTCAGTATCTTGCGTCATCGGATCCGTCGGGCCACGGAGGGAGGAAACCCCGTGGCTCCACACCGACGCCCCGGCGGGGGAGACCAGACGCCGGGCCCAGAGTACCGGCGGGGCCTTTCCAGCGTCAATGAACCGAGGCGAAAAAAAGGAAAAAATCCGGACCCGGGATTCCCCGCCGCTCTGCTCCCGCGGGGAGCCGGGATTCGGCCTGCCCCGCCCGAGAGACCCCAGTTGGCCGCTGCTAGGCTTCCGCCCCCATGCCGCCCCGGGGTCCTGTACTCGCCCTCGATTACGGCGCCAAGCGCATCGGTCTCGCGGTTTCGGACCCGGAGGCCGAGTTCGCGTTCCCCCTGGCAGAACTGGAGCGCCGGGACGCCAAGCGGGACCGGGAGGCGCTCTGTGCCCTGGCAGCGGAACGGGGGGTCGTCCAGCTGGTCGTGGGCCTGCCCCTCCACATGGACGGGCGAGCCGGTCCGGAAGCCGCGGCGGCCCGATCCTTCGCTGAGGCCTTGGGTACGGCGACCGGGCTCCCGGTCGAACTGCTCGACGAACGCTGGACGACCCAGGAAGCACGCCGCTCCCTCCGCGCCATCCAGCCGCGCCGGCGCAAGCGGGAGCGGGCACGGGTCGACTCGGCGGCCGCGTCTCTCCTGCTCCGGACCTTCCTCGACCGCTCCAAGACCGCCGGGGCGGGCGAATGAACGGGAGGCACCTTGCGGGCGCGGCGATCCTGGCCGCCGTCCTGGCCACGGGCGGCGCCCTGCTCCTCGCCCGGGCGGCACTCGAGCCCGTCGCCCCCGGTTCGGTCCAGACCGCGATCTTCACCATCGCTCCGGGCGAACCCGTGGGCGGCGTCGCAACGCGCCTCAAGCGCGACGGCCTGCTCAAGAGCGCCCTCGCCTTCCGCCTGCTCGCCCGCTGGCGGGATCTCGAGCGCGATCTCCAGGTGGGCGAGTTCGAACTCTCACCCGCCATGACTCCCGGGGAACTGCTCGACCGGATCGTCTCCGGCCAAGTCGTCACCTACGAGGTCGTCATCCCGGAAGGCTTCACCCTGGCGCAGATCGCCGACCGGCTCGCCGAGGCGGGAGTCGTCGACCGCGACGCATTCCTCGCCGTCGCCCGGGCGCCGGAAACCGCCCAGGCGCTCCGGGTCGAGGGCGACGGGCTCGAGGGGTACCTCTTCCCCGAGACCTACCGCATCCCACGCGGCCTCTCGGCCCGCGCCGTCGCGCGGACCCTGGTGCAGGAGTTCCACCGGGCCTGGGCCGAGATCGCACCGCTGGCCCGGGAAAGGGACTTTTCGATGCGCGAGACGGTCACACTTGCATCGATCGTCGAGAAGGAAACCGGCGCGCCCCAGGAGCGCCCGCTGATCGCCTCCGTCTTCTGGAACCGATTGAACCGATCCATGCGCCTCGAGACCGACCCGACCGTGATCTACGGCATCGCCGACTTCGACGGGAACCTCCGGCGCAGGCACCTGGAAGACCGCACCAACCCGTACAACACGTACGTGATTTCCGGACTGCCGCCGGGGCCCATCGCGAGCCCGGGACGCGCGGCGTTGCGCGCGGTCGTGGAGCCGGCGGAAAGCGACTATCTGTTCTTCGTCTCGAAGAACGACGGCACGCACGTCTTCTCACAGACGTACCGCGACCACAAGCGCGCCGTGGATCGATACCAGCGCCGGGGTCGGCGCCGGCAATGATCGCTAGCTCAGCGCGACAACCTTGAGCAGCGGAAGGTTGTCCAGCGCGGCACCCGCACCGTGAACAACCGCGCTGAAGGAGTCCTCGCTGCGCAGGATCGGCAGCTTCGTCTCGGAGCGGAGCACCGAGTCGAGGTCCCGCAGCAGAGATCCCCCGCCCACGAGCATGATGCCGCGGTCGACGATGTCTGCGGCAAGTTCGGGCGGCGTCTTCTCCAGAGTGAGGTGCACCGCTTCCACGATCGCGTGGATGGGTTCGACCAGGGCCTCGCGCACCTCGTCACTCGTTGCGACAAGCACCTTCGGGATCCCGGCCACCAGGTCGCGGCCCTTGATTTCCATGGTTTCCGTCTTCCCCGTAGGAGAAGCGGTGGCGATGGTCATCTTGATCCGCTCGGCGCTTCGCTCGCCCACGAGCATGTTGTACTTGCGCTTCACGTAGTTGATGATCGCGTCGTCCATCTTGTCGCCGCCGCAGCGGATCGAACGGGACGTGACGATCCCCGAGAGCGAGATCACCGCGACATCCGTCGTGCCGCCGCCGATATCCACGACCATGTTGCCGGTCGGTGCAGTGACATCGAGGCCGGCGCCGATGGCCGCCGCCATCGGCTCCTCGATCAGGTAGACCTCCCGCGCACCGGCCGAGAGGGCCGACTCCCGCACCGCCCGCTTCTCCACGCTGGTGATACAGGGCGGCACGCAGATCACCATCCGCGGCCGGACCAGCTTCCGGCGGCTGTGCGCACGCTGGATGAAGTACCGGAGCATCGCCTCGGTGATCTCGAAGTCGGCGATGACACCGTCCTTGATCGGGCGGATCGCCCGGATCCCGGTCGGCGTCCGTCCGAGCATCTCCTTGGCCTCGTGCCCGACGGCAAGCACACGCTCGCCGCGACCCGAGGCGTCCTGGGCCACGGCGACGACCGACGGCTCGGAGCAGACCAGCCCCTTGCCGCGCACATACACGAGCGTGTTGGCCGTTCCGAGGTCTATTGCAAGATCGTGTGAGAAAGCGCCCGCAATCGCATCGAAAAACATCTGTCTCGGTTCCTTCCGCGCCAACTGGGGGGCGCTCCCGGCGTATCGGCAGGCCGCGGGAAGGAGTTGAGGAACTAGTTGCCGGGTTCTCGCCCGGGATCCTGGTTCACGAGGTCCGTCAACTGCGCGACGGATGCGCGGACGCTTTCGAGATGGCTGCGATGGGCGGCGAGGTCCATTTCGGCGGCCTGAAGCTCGCCTTCGAGGCCGGCGATCCGGGCTTCGAGCTGATCCGCCTGGCGCGCCTCCACACCCAACCCCACGAGCGCGAGCAAGAGCAGAGCGAGAAGCACCCAAGGCACCCAGGCTCGGCCGGAACGGACCTGCGCCGGCGGTCCCGCGCCCTCAGGGTTCGGGGAGCCGGCACCGCCCTGCACGACCTCGAGCTTGGGACGAACCTCGGCCACGCTAGCTCTGGATCACGAGCTTCGAGAGACTCGTCTTCCGCAGGTTCGTCTTCTGGATCGTGCGCACGAGCTCAGCGACCTTCTCGATATCGGTTTCGAAGGGATTGTTGCAGATGACCCGCACGTTGAGCAGGTTCCCCAGGCGGATGTTCGACCAGTCGAGGTCGTACTGGATCGAATTCTGCCGCGCCAGCTTGATGAACTCACCGCGCATGCGCGCGCGGGTATCCGGCGGCGGCTCCGTCTTGGCCTTCTGGATCTCTTCGTCTTCGAGCACGCGCTCGACTGCACCGCTCCGCTCGAGAAGATAGTAGAGCCCGCGGTTCATCCGGAGGTCGTGGTACTGGAGATCGAGCATGAAGACACGCGGATCGTTCCACGTGGTCTCGCGGGAGTCGATATAGCTCTGAATCATCGATCGCTTGATCAACCAGTCGACCTGGCGGTCGAGCCGGCTCGGGTCGGTGTTGAGACAGTCGAGAACGTGCTGCCACATCTGCACGGCGAGCTTCAATTCGTCGGAAACGGGGTACTGCTCGATGTACTTCTGGGCCATGTCACAGTACTCGGACTGGATGTTGATCGGCGAGTACTCGCGGCCGTTGTCGAGGCGCAGTTTTCGCTTGCAGGTCGTGTCATAGGAGATGTCCTTGATCGCCTTGACCGGGTTGCGAAGCGTGAAGTCCTGGTTGATGTAGTTGTCCTCGATCATCTGAAGCACGACCGCACACGCACCGACCTTCAGGAAGTTCGTGTACTCGGACATGTTGGAATCGCCCACGATCACGTGGAGCCGTCGATACTTCTCGCGGTCCGCGTGGGGCTCGTCGCGCGTATTGATGATCGACCGGTCGTTGGTCGTGGTTCCGGAGATCTTCTGGTAGATGTGCTGCGCGCGCTGGCTGATGCAGTAGTGCACACCGTCCTGGGTCTGGGAAACCTTTCCCGCGCCGGTGTAGATCTGCCGCGTCACCAGGAAGGGGATCAACTGCTCGGCCAGGTAGTAGAAATCGACGTCCCGGTCGACCAGGTAGTTCTCGTGGCACCCGTAGCTGTTTCCCACGAAATCGGTGTTGTTCTTGAAGATCGACAGCTTGCCGGCGATGCGCTCTTCGCGGATCTTCTCCTCGGCGTAGACCTGGAGGTCTTCCAGGATCCGCTCGCCCGCCTTGTCGTACAACAGGACCTGCCGCGGCGAAGCGCATTCTGGAGTCGCGTACTCGGGATGACAGCCGGTGTCCTGGTAGAACCGGGCGCCGTTTTCCAGGAACACGTTGAGGAAGTGCTCCGTGGTGATCAACTTCTCGAACAGGAAGCGGATCGCCTTTTCCACGGGCAGGGTCTTCCGCCCTTCGGGCGTGAAGATGATCCCGTATTCGGTCTCGATGCCGTAGATCCGCTTCTGCACGTCGCGTCCGCCGGTGCTCGAGTCTAGCCTGCCAACCGTTCTCTGACCGTATCGGCCGAAAGACGGTGGAACTTGCGCCCAGTCCGGCTCCTCTCCAGTACGCAGACTTCCAGGTTCTCGGGCGCCACCTGGGGGTGGCCATCCACGGCGCGCTCCAGGGCACGGTGGCCCAGTCGAAGCACCTCCCCGAGGTCGAGATCCTTCCGGTACTCAGCGCGCAGGAAGCTGTCGAGGTCGTCGGCGGCACCCCCGATCACGCAGAAATCCTCGTGGTCGCTGATACTGCCGTCGAACGTCACTCGGTAGATCGCGTTGCGCTCGTGGCCAGACAGCTCGGGATCCCCGACCTCGGCCACGATCAGCTCTACCTCCAGCGGCTTGAGCTGCTGGGTGAACGCATCCCCGATGGCCTGGGAATAGGCGTTTGCGAGCGCCTTGGCACGCACGTCGTCCCGAGAGTAGGCATAGCCCTTCGTGTCCGCGTAACGCACCCCGATCTTTCGGAGCTGGTCGAACTCGCTGAACTTGCCGACGCCGGCGAACGCGACACGATCGTAGATTTCACCGATCTTCATCAGCGAAGAGAGGTTCTCGGCCATCAGGACGACGCCGCCGGAGAACTCGAGCGTGACACTCGACTTGCCGCGACTAATGCCCTTGCGCGCATATTCGGCCTTGTCGGCCATCACCTGCTCGGGTGAGACGTAGAAAGGCATGCTCATGCGCGTTCTCCCATGGTCGATCGGTAGGCACCCTCGACATCGCCGTCCGAAGCCCGCTCGATGCCCGCCTCAGTGCAGAAGCACACCACCGGATAGATGCCCCGCTGGAGGTCCACCCCGCCGGTCGCGCGGTCTTCGTCGGAAGCGTCGGTGAGCGCCTGGACAGCGGCGCGAAGTGCATCGTCACGGGCCATCCCGTTCGACTGGCTCTTCTTCAACGACTCGCCGGCATACAGTCCGCCAGAGCCGGTGGACTCGTAGTCGGTCTCCTCGTAGCGCCCGCCGGTCACGTCGAACTTCCAGAGGCGTCCCTGGCGGCGGCGCATGTCGTACCCGGCAAAGAGCGGCACCACCACCATGCCCTGCATCGCCGCGGGCAGATTCGCGCGCACCATCTGGGACAGCTTGTTGGCCTTGCCGTCGAGTTCGAGCGGCTCCCCCTCGATCTTCTCGTAGTGCTCGAGTTCGACGCGCATGATCCGCGCCATCTCGATCGCAGGACCGGCCGCACCGGCGATCGCCATCAGGGAATGGCTGTCGGTCGCAAAAACCTTCTCGATGTCGCGCGAGGCAACACGATGGCCTTCCGTCGCAAGCCGGTCCCCTGCCACGAGAACACCATCGGCGTACTTGAACGCCAACACCGTCGTTCCGTGGGGCACCATAGCGGGGTCCAACGCATCCGAAATCCCCGAAAAGTCCGGAAGCAAGTCCGGACTATCGGATGCGAGCAACCCCGAAAAACTCGACCCCTGGTATTTCCCGCCGATGCGCACAGCCCCCCCTTCCGCGCTTCGAACGCTGCCCGTGGCAGCAAGAGAACCTATTGGCCGCCCCGCTGGACGTAGTTCTTCACGAATTCCTCGGCATTCTCCTCGAGGACTTCGTCGATCTCGTCGACCAGGGCATCCATTTCTTCCTTGAGCTTGTCGCCCTTCTTGGCGAGCTTCTGGCCCCCCTCGGAAGCGCCATCGCCTTCGTCGCCGCCCTTCCGCGGCTTCTGCTTCTGGCTCGACTCGGCGGCCGACACGATGGTCAAGCTCCCGGATTTCGTGGTGTTCGGATTCATGATCACTCGCATGCGTTTCTCCGCTCGGGGCTCAGGACCCCAGGTTCTTCACCAGGTCGGCGGCCGTGCGCGACTCGTCCAACAACTCCTGGACGTGCACCCGCGAACCCTTCAATGGTTCCGTCATCATGACGCGCTTGATGGGCTCATCGTCGACGCTAAAGGAGATCGAATCCCAGTTGACTCCGAACACAGCCGCACCATAGCGTCGCAGACACTCGCCCCGAAAATAGGCCCGCGTGTCCGAGGGCGGCGTGGTCACGGCGGCCAGGATCTCGTCATCGCTCACCAGGCGCTGGGCACGCCCCTGGCGCTCGAGCATGTAATAGAGGCCCTTCTCCGGACGAAGGTCGTGGTACTGCAGGTCGAGCATCTGCACCTGGGGCGCGTCCCAGTCCAGGCCCTTGCGCTCCATGAAGCTCTCCATGAGCGCCCGCTTCATTACCCAGTCGATGCGATCGGCGAGTTCCATCGGATCGCGATCCAGGGCGTCGAGGACGTCGGCCCATTTCTCGAGGACGTCGCGCTCCCAAGGCTCCGAGGTTCTGCCGGCCAGGTAACGATCGGCCATCTCGAGATACTCGCGCTGTATCTGCACCGCGGTGCGCTTGCCGCCACTCTCCATCGCCAGCTCCGCCCGACAGGTCGGATCGTGAGAAACTTCCTTGATCGCCCGCACCGGGTCGCGCAGGACGAGTGATTTCCCGATCGCGCCGTCTTCGATCATCGAGAGAACGATCGCCGTCACACCCATGCGCAGGTAGATCGTGTACTCGGAGAGATTCGCGTCCCCGACGATCACGTGAAGCCGTCGGTATTTCTCGCGATCCGCATGGGGCTCGTCCCGGGTATTGACGATCGGGCGCTTCACCATGGTGTCGAGCGCCACCTCGGTCTCGAAGAAATCCGCCCGTTGCGAGATCTGGTACGCACAGGGCTGGCTGCGATTCTCGCTTCCGACCTTGCCCGCGCCGGTGTAGACCTGGCGCGTCACGAAGAACGGAGTCAGGTGTTCGACCACCTGCTTGAAGGACGTGCGGCGGTCCATGAGGAAATTTTCATGGGCGCCGTAACTGTTTCCCTTCCGGTCGCTGTTGTTCTTGTAGAGGAGCAGCTGCGTCCCGTCCGGGAGCAGCGCGTTGGCCGCCCGCCGACGTGCCTCGAGGATCCGCTCACCGGCCTTCTCGTGGACCACGAGGTCCCGCGGCGTGGTGACTTCCGGACAGGAATATTCGGGGTGCGCGTGGTCGACGTAGTACCGCGCGCCGTTGATGAGCGTCTTGTTCCGAGCGATGTTCTCCTGCTGGTTCGGCGTGTACTTCTCGCCGTCCACCTGGAACCCACGCGCATCGGCGAGGGGGTTTTCCTGGTCGTAGTCCCAGAGAATCTCGCCGGCATGGTCTTCGCGGTAGGCGTTGACCAGGAGCACGCAGCTCGAGATCGGGTCGAAATCGGGATCACCCTTCACGGTGATCCCGTATTCGATCTCGGTCCCCATCACCTTCGGAATAGCCATCGGATTCCCGGCGCGCGCCGGCGCCCCCCAAGAGATACTGGCCCGAGGTGATGTTCTCGATCGACTGCTCTTTGCGGCTGATGCCGGTCATCAGGGTTCGCACATTGATGATGCGCTCGCCCTTCCGACCCGAAATGCGAGCCCAGTCGTCGGGATTCGTCGTGTTCGGGAGATCCTCGTTCTCCTTGAACTCGTCGTTGACGGACGCGATCATGTCCTCGAGTCGTATCCCGCGCTCCCCGTCGTCGATGGTGCGCTTGACCGCCTTCTTCTTCGCGCGCGCCACGATGTTTTCGATCATCGCGCCGCTCGCAAAGTCCTTGAAGTAGAAGATCTCGCGCTCGCCCTTGGCATAGGTGACTTCGAGGAACTTGTTGTCATCGTCGGTCCGGTACATCCGCTCGATCGTGTCCTCGATCATGCCGGAGGAGATCCGGGTCGTGTCCGATCCGTACTGGCGTACTGCCTGTTCGTGGAACGGAAGATCCGCCGTGAGGTACTTGGAGAAGATCTCACGCGCAGCGTTCTGGTCCGGCCGGTTGACCTTGATCTTGAGATCCAACCGCCCCGGTCGCAGCACGGCGGGATCGATCAGATCCTGCCGATTGCTGGCACCGATCACGATGACGTTGTTCAGCGACTCCACGCCGTCGATCTCCGCCAGGAACTGCGCGACGACCGTCGCCTCCATGTCCGACGATATGCCCGATCCGCGCATCCGGAAGAGCGAGTCCATCTCGTCGAAGAAGATCACCACGGGCACGTCTTCGCTGGCCTTGTCCCGGGCCTTCTTGAACACTTCGCGCAGCTTGTGCTCGGTCTCCCCAACATACTTGTTGAGCAGTTCCGGGCCCTTCACGTTCAGGAAGTAGGCGCTGGTCTCCTTCCCGGTCCGCTTCTCGATGCTCCGAGCGAGGCTGTTGGCCACCGCCTTGGCGATCAGCGTCTTTCCGCAGCCAGGAGGCCCGTAGAGCAGAATGCCCTTGGGCGGGCGCAGCTTGTGCTCTGCGAAGATCTCCGGGTGGACGTAGGGAAGTTCCACCGAGTCGCGTAGCGTCTCGATCTGCTCCGCCAGGCCACCGATCTTCTCGTAGGTGACGTCCGGGATCTCCTCGAGCACGACCTCTTCGACGGCCGACTTCGGAAGCTTTTCGAACGCAAAATGAGTGCGCGGGTCGTAGAGCACGTGGTCTCCGACCTTCAGCTTCTCACTGCGCAGCGGCTCCGAGAGAGTCACCACACGCTCGTCGTCCGTGTGGCCCAGAACGATCGCGCGGTTGTCCGCCAGGAGATCGACCACCGAGGCAATCTCGCCGCGAGGGACGTAGCCGGACGCCTCGATCACGTTGAAGGCCTCGTTGAGAACGACCAACTGGCCTTCCTCGAAATCGAAGCGCTCCAGGTTGGGATGCACGTTCACGCGCATCTGGCGGCCGTCGACGAAGATTTCCGCCGTGCCGTCCTTGTTCCTGTAGTTGAAGATGCCGTAGTTGTTCGGCGGCGCGCAGAGCTTGTCGACCTCTTCCTTGAGAAGTTCGATCTGCTGCTTCGCCTCCTGGAGCACCGCGACGAGACGCTCGTTCTGGCGCTCGGCATCGGCACACTGCTCGCGGGTGAGGTGGTAACGGCGGCGCAGCGCCTCGAACTCGGCCACCAGCCGGTCGAGCCGGCGGCGGAACTCGTCCGAGTCGCTCCCGAACAAGCGCACCGCATCCTGGAGGTCTTCCACCTCGTCGCGGTAGGCGCGCGGGTCTTCCCGCTGCTCCGGACTCGCTTCGGTTCCGACTTCGTCCTGCCCGGCGGGTCCGGAGGGAGAGATCCTCCGCATCACGTCCTGGACGAAACCTCGTCTGCCTGATCCCGAATCAAACTCGCTCATGCAGCCGTCTCCTCGTTCTCCGCCCCCCCCTTCGGGGACGCATCTTCCGCTTGAACGAGAAAGCAAGTCCCATGCCGCACGTGCCCGACTGGTTCCGCTGGCGGGGCTCCGGGACCCCACTCTCGCAGGACCGGAAGGCCCGGAGCGATTCGAATCCCATGAAAAGAAAGGGCGTTCAGCTGCAACCCCGCCCCGTTCAGGGGCAGGTTCGGAAGCTGGTGGCACGGCATCGATTTCGTCCCCCCTGACACTTGCGTTCCGGCTCTGGGGGAAGGTGCTGAAAAACTCAGAACATCGCGAAAACACGGCACTTTTAGCTCTCCGAGTCTAGCCGAGGGCCTTGGGGTGTCAACCGGCACCCCGCCAGCAATCCCTGGATCAAGCCCCCGCGCTTTCGGTACTCCTGCCCTTTGGACACCACTCGAGCGATCCGGGTCCCTGTCGCCTCCGAACCAGGCCCCCTCGGGTGGTCCGAAACGGCCCATCCCAGGCGTTCCGCTCTCCTTCGGAGGTGCCGCCTCGCGATGCGATCCTGCACGGGAATTGCCGGAGTGTTGACAGTCCCGGGGCTACAGCGCCGACTCTTTGACGGTCCGGGGCGTGCGCCGGATTTTGCGGGCCTGGGACCCGCGGTGGTGTTTCGTTTCCGGTTCACAGCAGCAGACCGCCCTCTCGGTTCACGGCTCCGGGGTGACCTCGATCACGGAAACGCCTTCCGGGGCATCGAAGCGGAACGTCGACGGGGCGGGCGACGTATTCGTCTCGACGCCCGTGAAGGCGACCCGGGTCGTGTTGCCCAGCAGATCGACCACCTCGGTCTCGGACACCTCCCCCGTGGCCGGGTCGACGATGATGCGGAGGTGCTCATAGGTCGCGGGTTGAAGCGGCGTGAGGTGGACCCCCACGCGGTCCGCCTCGCAGCTCTCGGCACGTACCGCGAAGTTCTCGGCAACGTCCGCGTCGCCCAACAGGAACTGGACCGCCGCGGCCGACAGCGCACTGCTCGAAACCGCGAATTTCTGCGCCTCTCCGCTACCGACCTCGTAGATCCATAGCGACTCGCCGTCACTGACGACGAGGCTGGGTTCGGGCTCGACGTAGCTCCAGCGCATGCGTCCGGGGCGGGCGAGAACGACCTCCCCGCGGCTCCGCGTCACGGCACCCGGACCCCCGAGTGCCACGGAGCGCGATTCCTGGCTGAAGCCGGCCCGGAAATCGCGAACGGCGCCGTAGCGCGCCTTCACCTTGGCGAGCGCGTCCCGGGCGCAGGCCGACGCGTCCCCGTCGGCGCTGCTCGGCAGAGACACCCCACACACCAGGGCAAAAAGGGTCGCCGCGAAGAGCCACCGCACACCCCGTTCGACGCAGGCAACGCCGGCGGAATTCACGCCCGGTTCGAGGAGAGCAACGCCGGTGGAATTCACGCGTCGATCGCGCTGACGTAGACCTCGCGAGGTTTTGTGCCTTCCTGCGGCCCCACGACGCCCTCGTTCTCCATCTGCTCGACCATACGCGCAGCGCGGTTGTAACCCACCTTGAGCCTTCGCTGAATGTACGAGATGGAGGCGTTCCGCGTCTCCGCCACGATGGCCAGCGCGCGATCGTACATCTCGTCGACGTCCTCGTCCCCGGCGGACTCCTTGGATTCCGCCTCTTCCCGCATGCGGATCAAGGTCTCGTCAAAGCGCGGGGCACCCTGGGAGCGGAGCTGGCTCACAAGGTCGGTGACCTCGTCTTCGGTCACGAAAGCACCGTGAACGCGCTGCAACTTCGACGTGCCCGGCGGGAGGAAGAGCATGTCTCCCATGCCCAGCAGCTGGTCCCCGCCGTTCTGATCGAGAATCGTCCGGGAGTCGGTCCGCGACGAAACCTGGAACGAAATCCGGGCCGGGAAGTTCGCCTTGATCACGCCGGTGAGAACGTCGACGCTGGGTCGCTGGGTGGCGAGCACCAGGTGGATGCCGGCGGCACGCGCCATTTGAGCCAGACGCTGGAGCGACTCCTCGACCTCGCGCGCCGAGACCACCATCAGGTCCGCAAGTTCGTCGATGACGACCACGATGTAGGGGAAGCGCTGGTAGGGAACCTCGAGGCCCTCTTCCTCGCCGGGTTTCGCCTTCAGACGGAAGGTCTTTTCCCCGGCGTCGAGTTCCTTTTCCACCCGGTTGTTGTATTGGTCGATACTTCTCACACCGAGCGCCGCCATCATCTGGTAGCGCTCTTCCATCTTGTGAACGATGCCATTCAAGGCCGCCGCCGCCTGCTTCGGATTCGTCACGACGTCGGCGATGAGGTGCGGAATCCCCTCGTAGATCGAGAGTTCGAGCAACTTCGGGTCGACGAGCAGGAGCTTGAGGTCGTCGGGAGTGGCGCGGCACAGGATCGAACAGAGCAGGGAGTTGAGGAAGACGCTCTTGCCCGTCCCAGTGGCCCCGGCCACGAGCAGGTGAGGCATCTTCGTCAGATCCGCAAACGTCGAATTGCCGAAGATGTCCTTCCCGAGGGCGATGTTCAGCCGCGCTTGATCCTCCCGGAAGGCTTCGGATTCGACGAGGTCGCGGAAAACCACGGTCTCGCGCTCCTGATTGGCGACCTCGATCCCGACCACCGACTTGCCCGGCAGGGGGGCGATGATTCGCACCGACAGCGCGCGCAGTGCGAGCGCCAGGTCGTCGGAGAGGCCGACGATTCGGTTCACCTTCACACCCGAAGCCGGCTCGAACTCGTACATCGTGATCACCGGACCCGGGTGGACCGTGATCACACGCCCCCCGACGCCGAAGTCGGCGAGCTTCTTCTCGAGGATCCGCGAATTCATGATCAGGCTGTCGCGGTCGTAGCTGCGCTTCTCTAACGCCGGCTTCTGGAAGATCGAGATGTCGGGCAGCTTGTAGGGACCGGCCGGAGCCGTGTCGTCGAACCGGAAGGCTTCCTGGTGTTCGGCGTTCTCCCGCGCCCGGTCCGCCGCGTGATCGACAATCATCGGGGGGTTAACGCCCGCCCCCCGTTTGCGCGGTGTCGCCTCTTGTGGGGTGGGGCTCGCCGCGGTTTCGGGCTCCGGCTCGGGAGCGAAGGCCGGGCGTTCCACCTCGGCGACCCGCGCGCGCCGACGGCGCTGCTCCCGCCAGACCCCCAACCGCGCAAACCCCCGTGCGATGCCCGCCACCAGTTCGCGGCTCGCCCGCCGCACCCGGTCCACCAGCGCGCGTAGCGCCTCGAAGATGCCGAGACCCGCGGCAGCGAGCACACCGCCGACCCATCCGAGCGCGACACCGACACCCCCGATTGCGGTCCCCGTCGACACCCCGGTCCAACTCAGGACCCCGATGGAACCGATCACCGCATTGAGCAGGAGCGCTCCCCAGGTGCCCACGAACAGGCCTTCCCCGCCGGCGAGCGTTCGGCCCAGCCAACCCGCCGGCGCACCCGAGAACCGCCCCGGGAATGCCTCGGCAAGGAGCGGCGGGAACGTCGCGAGAGCCAGCACCAGGAGGACCGCGCCCACCCAGAAGCGCGACGTCGGCGGCGGAAGGCCGCGCGCGAGCAGCAACCGGAGACCGATATAGCCCAGCGCGGCGACGAGCACGGTCGACCCCAGCCCGAGGAGTCCGAACAGGATCGCAGCGGACGTAGCACCGAATACGCCGGCTCGGTTGGCCACCGCGCCGGTCTCGAACACCGGGTCTTCCGGCACGAAGGTCCAGAGGCCGAGCACGAGAAGCAGGGCAAGACCCAGCAGCGCCACGCCGACGCACTCCCGCACAACCCGCGAAGTCGCCTGCGCGGAGCCGCTGTCCTTGGACCTGCGCCGCCCTGCGGCGGCCCTAGCCATGCGGGTACCTTCCCACGCCCCTCACCCCCTGGGACGGGTCAAGCGCTCAGGATATCGCAGCCCGCGCCGGCCGTCCGCCGGGGGTGCCCGGCGCCTGGAGTTCCGGGTCGAAGCCGGCCAGAATCGCCTCCCGGACCCGGGCCTTCAGCGCGTGGCGGTCATCGGCCGTCAGGCCCTCGGTGGGAATCGGTTCCCCGAAACGCACGCGCATGCGCCCGCTCTCGACCCGCAGCGAGTTCTTCGACGTGATCAACCGGGAGCCCGAAATGGAAACCGGGACGATCGGAACCCCGGCCTCGATGGCGAGATAGAACCCCCCGCTCTTGAACGTGCCGAGTTCGTGGCTCTGGGTCCGGGTGCCTTCCGGAAAGATGATGACATTCAAGCCACCGCGCACCCGCTGCGCCGCGCGGGCAAGGCTCTGGACCGCTCGTTCGCGGTTCCGGCGATCGACGATGACCTGCCCGGCAAGCGCGAGGGCCCAGCCAAAAAACGGGACCCAGAGCAACTCGCGCTTCGCGACGAACTTCCAGGGGACGCGGAGTACATGGACGAGCGCGGCAATGTCGAAAACGCTCTGGTGGTTGCCCATGATTACGCAGGGCTGCGCCCGCTCCACGAACTCGCCCCCCTCGGCTTCGACCCGGATGCTGCAGCTGTAGAGCAACCATGCGATCCAGTGCTGCGCGACCCACGCCGTCGAGCGGCCGCCGCGGTCGAAGGGGAAGAGGAACACCCCGATCGTGCCCCAGAACACGGTGTAGGCGGCGATGGCGAGGCACCGAAAGACGTAGATCACGCCAGAATCCTGTAGAAGGGCTGCACGCTAGTCAACCGTGGAACAGGGTTCTACTAGGCCGGTCCTTGACGCGCTCCCGACGGGGCGGGATGATCCAAGCTCACCCCCAGATCCCGACGGAGAAACGTTCATGGCGAGCGTCAACAAGGCAATCCTTATCGGCAACCTCGGCCGCGACCCGGAGCTGCGCTACACGCAGGACGGGCGTCCGGTCGCCAACTTTACCCTGGCCACCAACGAGCGTTGGCGCGACAAGCAGGGAAACAACCAGGAACGCACCGAGTGGCACCGCATCGTGGTGTGGGACAAGCAGGCGGAAAACTGTGCTCAGTACCTGCAAAAGGGGCGCAGCGCCTACATCGAGGGACGCATCCAGACGCGGGAATGGGAAGACAAGGAAGGCAAGAAGCGGCAGACGACCGAAGTCGTGGCGCAGCAGGTCAAGTTTCTCGGTGCGCGCGGTGACGGCGGCCGGCCGGCTGCCGACACACCTCCGCCGCCGGGTGAGCCCAGCACCCCTGCAGGTGGAGACGACATTCCGTTCTAGGCTTCGGCCGCCCAGCCACGCGACGCGACGCGCAGGTTTCGCACCAGGGTATCGATGCGCTGCCGGCTCTCGGGAGCGAGCGCATCGAACTCGATGCCCATCCCCTGCGGCTCGCCAGGGCCCCCGTCGGTGATCCGCACCACCGTGCCCTGTGCGCAGACCGGCTCGGCCTCGCCCGGGAGCCGAAACTGCAGATCGACCTGGGTTCCCACCTCGTGGGGCGTATCGGTCTCGACGAAGATCCCGCCCTCGTTGACGTCGCGGGAAAAGTCCGAGAAGAGTTCGTCGACGGTCTGGTATTCGACCCGTACCACGAGATCGGCGCGATCCGTCTTCCGCCGTTCGAAGGCGCCGGGTTCGATCGGGTTGCGTCCACTGAAGCTGGCCATGGCAAAACCTCCACCCCGACCATCGGCCACACGGCAGAGCAACTTGAGCCCGTAGCGCCCCGAATTTTCTCGGCCTTCAGTCCGCCGGCCACTCGCTGAGCGACTCGCGAAGACTGGCGTAGCCGCGCTCCGCAACGACGACGTGGTCGAGGACCGGAACGCCCAGCAGCTGCCCGGCACGCACGAGCCGCGCCGTGATCTCCCGGTCCTCCTGGCTGGGGGTGGGGTCGCCGCTGGGATGGTTGTGAACCAGAACTACCGCGGCCGCTGGCTCCCGGAGCGCGGGCCGGAAGACCTCACGTGGATGGACGAGGCTCGCGGTCAAGGTTCCCTGGGAAACGAGGGCATGCCGGATCACGCGGTGGCGCCCGTCGAGCAGCACGGTGAAGAACCGCTCCTGGGCGGCATGGCGCAGCCTCGGGTGGAAGTGGGCGTGGACATCGGCGGGGCTCCGGACCGGCGCGCCGGCCACAAGGCGCTGGGCGGCAAGACGCCGGCCCAACTCGAATGCAGCGGCGAGGCTCGCGCGCTTTGCCGGTCCCATGCCGGGGACGGCCGCCAGGGCGTCGGCCGCGGCCCGGGCCGCACCCGCGAGCCCCCCGCTCGCGTCCAGAAGACGTGAGGCGACGCCGAGGGCATCGAGACCCCCGCCGCCGGTGCGCAGCAACAATGCCACGAGTTCCGCGTCGCTCAGGAACTCGGCGCCGAGGGCTTCCAGGCGCTCGCGAGGCCGGTCTCGCATGAAGACTCCGCGGGACCGGGGCGGGCCCACGGTAGCGCGCCTTCGCTACGGGCGCGCCCCGCGGATGCGGGCGCCGGCCCACCGGGAAGCGGGTTCCTCGGACGCGAGCACGGCGTCAGCGCGCGCTGGCGAAACAGGCCCGCTCGGCGGCCTCGCCGGCGTCGACGATCGCATCGAAGTCCGACGGCCCCATCTCGGGAGCAAGGAGGCCCCGCAGGGTTTCCCGACGGTACGGCGCGGCCTCGAGTTCCATCACGAAACGCCGCAACAACGCGAGGTACCCCTGCACCTCGGCCGCCTGACTCGAAGCAGCCGACAACTCGATCGGGAACTCGGGTCGGTAGGTCGTTCCGTCCGCCAACACCACGGTGCCACCGGGAGAAACCTCGCCCAGACGCTTCATCGCCGCGCGGAGGTAGGGATCCGTGAACGCGCCGCTGGGCGTGAGCGCCCTGGCGAGATCCGCCGGCTCGAGATTCTCTCGCAAGGTGTCCTCGTAGCGGAGTGAACAGCCCGTCACATCGCCCCGGCGAATCTTCGCGAGCGCGTTTCGGGCCCGCTGGACCGAACTCGAACTCGGATTCTCGGGAACGATGTCGAGCGTGAAGCGGTTCATCCGCCTGACGGCGTCGTAGGACTGCCGCTGGCGCACCTCGGTCTTGCTGTCGCGCGCCGAGTCCGTCAGTACGACCCGAACCACGAGATCCTGGCCGAGTTGCTGGGCACCGAGACTCGCGACCAGCGCGTCGTTCGCCGCTGCCAGAGACTCGGCGGCCTCCGGCGTGATACCGGTTTCGAGCAAGATGAGGGAATAACCGTCCTGTGCCTTCTGGACCCGGAAGGTGGCGTGCTCCTTGGTCAGGAAACTGATCGATGCGCGGTCGGCGAAATAGAGGTGGGTGGCGCCGACGAGGGAGTTCCGAAGGGGCTCGAGTTCGATCAGGATCTCGTCTTCGCGGCCCCGGACCTTGACGCTCACTTCCTTCTGCTGGTAGCCGTCTTGAAAGGCGCGCACTCGGAGGGTGTCGTAGGGACCGGCTTCATAAGGGCTGGGAAGCACCACCTTGGCCGGGGCATCCCCTTGTTCGAAGCCCTTCTGAAAACTGCGCCGGACGTAGAAAAGGTCGAGGGCGGCACCCGGAGGCGTCGTTCGGATCACGATCTCGCGCGGCGAGTACCAGTGCCCCGGGCCCCCGCGGAACAGGCTCGTGATCGGGGAGAGCAACGAAGTGGGGCTCCAACTCGCACGCTCGTCAGGAACCAGTTCGACGACATCGAGCGTCTCCTCGGCGCCACCGCCAACAGGCGCGGCGAGAAGGAGCGCCACCCAGAATCCAACCGTCGCCATCCGAAACACACGGACCTCGTCGCTGCGAACCGCGCGCAGGGTACGGGGGGTCGCCGCTGCCGGCAAACCCTAGCGTCGGCGACGAGGCATCCCGGTAAAGCTGGCGAGGGCGATTTCGTTTCCCGGCTCGAATTGCGACGCGAGAGCGGCGGAGTTCGGAATACCCGATTCCCGTAAGAGACGCACGATCTGCTGGCGCTCGGAATGCGGGATTTGCAACACGACCGACCGCGGCACGGTAACCTCCGCGACTTCGGGCGCCTCGGCAACCGTCGGCGCCGAGGTCACGGAAGACGGGGGTACGAACGCCGTGAGGGGAATCTCTGCGGCCGTTTCGGCCTCCAGGAGACGTCCCGTCGGCGTACCGACGAAGACGAGTAACGCGGCCGCCGAGGCAACCAACGGAACCGCGAATGTCGGCTCGAACAGACGGTGGAGTCGGTCCCGCCAACGCACCGGACTCCCCTCTCCCGCGCGCACCCGTTCCATCACGCGATCGGTCAAAGCCGACGGACCGTCGGGGCGGGGCAAACCGCGCAACAGGTTCAGCGTCGCTTGTAACCCGTGCAGTTCCTCGCGGAGTTCCGGGCTTCCTTCCAATGCGGACTCGATCCGAGCCGCCTCCCGGGAACTGACGTCCCCTTCGAGGTAGGCGCTCAGGCGAGTTCGGATGCGCTGGTCGTTCACGAAGGATTTCCTCCCATGTCGGCATCGACGAACGCGCGGAGTTCCTCGCGGAGCGCGTTGCGTGCCCGGTGAATGCGCGATTTGACCGTGCCCTCCGGAATCTGGAGGGCATCGGCGATTTCCCCGTAGGACTGACCTTCCAGGTCGTAGAGGACAAGTGTCATTCTCAGGTCGTCGGGAAGCTGGAGCAGGGCTTGCTGGACCCGTTCCTGGGCCTCCACACCGACCGCGGCCTCCTCCGGGTCGCGCGGACCCTGGGGACGTTCAAGCCCCGCCTCCTGCTGGCGGGCCAGCGCTTGCTCGCGCGCACGCTTCCGCCCGAGACTGCGTCGGCGGTTGAGCGCGGCGTTGGCAGCCACGCGGTAGACAAAGGTCGAGAAGCGCGCCTCCCGCCGGAAGCGGTGCCCGTGGCGGTGCAGGCTCAAAAACGTCTCCTGGGCCACGTCCAGCGCGTCGTCGCGGTTGCCCAGCATCCGGACCAGAAGGCCGAACACCCGGTTTTCATGGCGGCGCACCAGCGCCTCGAAGGCCGCCTCGTCCCCCGCTTGCCAGCGCTCCACGAGTTCTGCGTCCGGGTCATCAGCTGCCCGAAACGGAATCTTGCGGGCCTGCCGCGGAACCGCGGCGGCCGGGCTTGCCTGGAGGATCTGGACCGTCATGTCGTCCTTCGAAGCGGTGGGACACCCGTCGCCGTTGATCGGTTCCTCCAAATTGCCGTTTTTCCCCTCCATCAGTCGCCGGAAACCCCCTCCCCGCGGGGCGCCCCGGTTTCGGGCCGTGTTCAGTCTCCGCTCTTGCCGCCACTTTTTGCCACGAGGCCGAGCCCCTGGACCGTCATCCCCCGGTCGACGGCTTTGCACATGTCGTAGAGCGTGAGCGCGGCAGCCGAGACCGCCACCAGCGCCTCCATCTCGACCCCGGTTCGCGCGTGGGCTTCGACGCGAGCCTCGATCTCGACCCGCGCATTCTCCGGGTCCGGCATCAGTTCGACCACCACGGAATCGAGAGGCAGCGGGTGGCAGAGCGGGATCCACTCGTCCGTTCGTTTCGCGGCTTGTATGCCCGCGATCCGCGCCGTTGCGAGAACATCCCCCTTCGGCATGCGGCCCTCGGCAATGCGCTCCAGGGTCTCCGGCGCCATGCACACCGTGCCGCGCGCGACGCAGACACGGTGAGTCACCGCTTTTTCGCCGACGTCGACCATCCGAGCGCGACCCTGGGCATCGAGGTGCGTCAGTCGCTCCTTCATGAAACCATCTCCCGAATCGATCGTGCGATCTGACCCCTTCTCGCCACTCAGTCGAGCTCCCGGGCCTGCATCCACGCCTGGAGGTCCTTCGCGACGGTCTCCCACTCGGGCTCGTTCAAGATCTCGTGGCGCAACCCGGCATAGATTCGCAGGTCGCTTCCCGGCGTGCCGACCTCGTCGTGAAACGCCTCGCTTCCGGTCGGAAGCACAAGCGGGTCGTCGCCGCCGTGCAGGAGGAGCACTGGGAGCGAGACATCCGGGGCAGCCCCCAACGTCTGCCGCGCGCCAGCGTAGAGCGCCCAAGCGAGGGAAAGCGTCATGAACTGGAAGACGAGAGGGTCCGCTGCGTATTGGCGCCCCACCTCCGGATCGCGGGAAAGCGCATCTCCGGCGATCGGACGGCGGATCCGCAGACGCGGCAACATCGGCCGGAGCACCCGCAGCGCCAGGATCTCCGCACGCGACGGCGACTCGCCCAGGTGGAGCGCAGCCCCGCTGGTCATGACACCCGACACCGCCGGCGAGCGCTGCGCCGTGTATCCCAGGGCGAGCAAGCCGCCCATACTGTGTCCCAGCACGAAGACCGGCAGACCCGGGTGCTGGCTACGCACCCGGGCAACGAAGACCTCCACGTCGTCGACCAGCACCTGGAACGACGCCGCATGACCCCGCGGCCCTTCCGAACGTCCGTGGCCCCGGAGGTCGAAGGCGTGGACGGCGCAGCCCCGGTCCGCCAGCCAGCTCGCGACCCGTTCGTAGCGGCCCGTGTGCTCCGCAAAGCCGTGCACGAGCACCACCACGCGCTCTGGCGCATCCGGCGCCCAGCCCCGCGCGAACAGAGACAGGCCGCCGCTGCCCGGGATGTGGGCCTCCACGCGGCGAATCGGCACGGGCGCAACCTAGCACGTGGACCGCTCCCAGGGCGCCGAGCGGACGTGGCGCCTTCTGACCGCGGGATACAGGGAGACGCGGTGATTAGGGAATGGCGACACGCGCGAGGATCGCTTCGTGAGCCGTGCGGACCTGACGCAGGTAGGCCGTGCCGCGAATCTCGTTCCCCCAGAAGTACGCAAGAATCCCGCGGTCCTCCCCCAGCCGGCGGATGTTGTCCGAAAGGATCAGGCAGCCGGCTTCGATATTGGTCTCGATCGCGGCCAGGTTTCCCGCGACCGGCAGGGAAACGGCGACATGGGGCATGACCTGCATGAGGCCCACGGCGCCCTTGGGACTCCTGACCCAAGGGCGTGCGCCGCTCTCGGCCGTGATCACCGCGAGCACGAGCGACGGTTGCAGGTCGTACTTGGCGCTGTATTTCACGACGGCCCGGGCAATCCGTTTGCGCTCCGGCTCAGCTAGTTCTGGATTCAAAGCACCCAGGTAGGACGCCACCTCCTCAGCGAGGAAAGCATCGCTGGGCGCTTGCGGAGTCGGCGCGGACGCGAGGGGATGGAATCCACCGCCGAGCCCGTCGGAGACGAGCAACGCCGCGACGAACGCGAGGACGATGACCTGGACGTGGGACATGGAGATGCCTCCTCATCCGGAACGCGCAGCCGGTCCCCGAGAAGTGTGATCCTGGCCACGAATAGCCCCGCGGGGCAAAGCGGACAACCGCCACGGGTCTTTGACAAGACTCTTGGCGGCAAACGATCGGCAAAGTGAAGTCGCTGCGGTTGACCGTGCCGAAAAACTGGTGTTAGCCTTTCGGTTGCTGGGTGGGGATTGGAGTTAGACATCGTCGGAAGTTCCCGGCGGTAGATCCGTGCGATCTCAGGTCATCTCTTTGAGGTCGCACGTCCTGCCACCGGGAAGCTCGCGACTTGGAGACCGTTCCCGAACATGACTGCCCCCCCCGAACCTCGGAAAGCGCCGCAGGGCACCAACGGCGCCCGTAAGCACACCTCGATTCTCGATCGGGTGCGCGCGCAGACGGACGGGCCCGACGTTTCCGAGTTGCTGCGACGCATCGACGAACTCGAAAGTTGTATCAACACGTTGGCTCACGACCTGCGGTCTCCGCTCGTCGCACTCCTCGGGTTCTCGCGTCTGCTCCGTCAGGACTATGGCGAGAAGCTGGACGAAACCGGCCTGCACTTCGTAGACCGCATCGAACAAGCCGGGCGTACGATGGAAGCCCTCATCCACGACCTACTGGAACTGTCGCGGATCGGGCAACCCGGGGAGTACCCGGCCCTGGTCAGCCCGCGCGCGGTGCTTTCCCAGATATCCGCTGAGCTGAAACCGCAGCTGGACGAAAAGCACATCGCGCTCGACCTGCCCGAAGATCCGCCCCTCGTCTATTGCGACCGGACCCGCCTGTACCAGGTCTTCTCGAACCTGATCGGAAACGCCGTGCAGCACATGGGAGACTGCGAGAACCGCAAGATCACAGTGGAGATCCGTGAAGAGGTCGACGTGCACCGGATCACGGTACGCGACCACGGCTGCGGTGTGGATCCGGAACACCATGAACGGATCTTCGAACCCTTCCAGAGCCTCGCTCCGCGACAGGCCGAACGGCTCGGAACCGGCATGGGCCTCGCGATCGTCCGCAAGATCGCCGAAACCCGCGGTGGCCGGGCCTGGGTGGAAAGCGCGCCCGAAGCGGGCGCCTGCTTCCACGTAACGCTGCCTCAGGTCCGGCCGCGGTAGTAGAACCAGCCGGAAACCCCGAAGAAAATCAAGCCGATCCCGATCCACTGCGGCTCGGTCAGACCCAGGGCCATCTTCGGGTTCACCCGCCAGTTCTCGATGAAGAGCCGGCCCAGACCGTTGAGGGCCACGTACTCGCCGAAGAGGAACGGGCTGCGCTTCCGACGGATCCAGAGCAGGCCCGCCACGGGAAGCAACCAGGCCGCCTCGTAGAGCTGGGTCGGGTGAACGGGGACATCGGTGGGCGGCATGCCCAGTGGAAACGCGACGCCCCAGGGCACGTCCGTGACCCTGCCGTAATCGTCTCCCACGAGAAAGCAACCGATGCGGCCCATCGCCTGCCCGACCGCACCCGAAATCGCACAACAGTTGGCAAAGGTGACGACGGGAACGCCGTGGCGGTAGCTCCCCCAGGACCCGACGAGTGTCGCGCCGATCAACCCGCCATACCAGGTGATACCGCCCCGGGAGAACAGGTAACTGGAGAAGGAGCCCCCCTCCCGGAACCACATGTCCACCGCGAAATAGAGTTTCGACCCGCCGATCCCGCCGATCATCACGTAGAGCAGCAGCGTCCAGGCCAGTTCCGGGTCGAACCCCTCCTCCTCCATGCGACGGGCAGCGATCCAAGCACCGGTCAGGAACGCGAGCGACAACATCACACCAAAGCTGCTGATCGCGAAGTCGGTGCCGGGAATGGTGAAGATTTCGGGGTACATCAGCGCTCGTCCTTTCCGGAACCGAGTTCGGCAACGACAAGCTCGGCAGCAGCCACGAGGTCGGCTTCTTCGGACAAGCGGTCCATCCGCGAGAGCGCGGCGCACGCGCGGCTCACGAGCAGCGGCTCGCGTTCGACAGCCGCAGCAGCCCAGCGCCCGACGTGATCCACGCTCGACGCGTACTCTCCGCGCATGTACGCCGCCATTCCGGCGGCGTAGTCCACGAGTGGAGCAAGTTCCCCTCGCTCTCCGCCCCGCTCGAGGGCCGCGAGGAGGGCGCGTCCGGCTTCTTCGAAGTACCCGCTCACCACATAGGAGCGGCCGGCCAACTCCCAGCCGGCAGCTTCGCTGCCATAGACCGCTGCGAAAACCGGGGACAGCTCCTGGCCGAGCGCCGCCTCGACCGCCCCGGACTGCTCCACCAGGAAGCGCGCCACGTGACCGTCCTCGGGGTGCTGGGCGAGGAGATCCACGAGCTGCTCCCGGATGCGCGCCAGCAAGGCCTCGGTTTCTGCGGCACCCGCATCCAGGGCGCCCGCTCCGGCTTCGAACATCCGCTCGAACTCGCTGAAGAGCACCTCTGCCTCGGCCCCCGCCTCGCGCCGCAGCTCCCGCACACGCGGCCCATAGACCACGCTCTGGTAGAAGTTTTCCCGGAACTTCATGGCTTCGTGGAAGAGAGAGCCCACGGCGAGATCGAAGAGCACCTCGCGGTGACGGGCAACCGGGGCACCGGCGGTTTCCGAGCGGAAGAGCGCGTGGGACCGCTCCTTCAGCCGGTAGAGCGGGCTCTCCTCGTCATCGGCGACGAGCGCGCTCACCTCCTCCCACCGGAGGGTGCCTTCGCGATAGCGCCTCACGAGATCGCACAAGGCCGCATCCGCCGACACGAAGTCGCGCACGATATCGACGAGCCCCGGAGTCCGCCCCCCCATTCTTTCCAGTATAGGCTGGCGGGCGGGTCTCCGTGCTACCTTGCGCGCCCCGATGCTTGGACCCGAGCCGCCCGACGCGCCCGGCGCCGCCCAGTCGCGCTCGATCCTGCTGGTCGTCTTCCTCACCATCCTGATCGACTTCATCGGATTCACGGTCCTCATTCCGGTGCTGCCGCTGTTCGCCGAAGAGCTGGGCGCGTCGGATTTCGAGGTCGCCCTCATCCTCTCGGTCTACGCCCTGGCGCAGTTGGTCTTCCTGCCCGTGTGGGGCTGGGTCTCGGACCGGATCGGGCGCCGGCCGGTCATCCTCGTTTCGCTGCTCGGGACCGTGGGCTCTTTCATCGTGCTGGCCTTCGCAGACTCCATCGGCGTCATCTACGCGGCGCGCGCCCTCGCCGGTTTCTTCGCCGCGAGCATCGGAACCGCGCAGGCTGTGGTCACCGACGTGACGCCTCCCTCCGAGCGGGCCGGCGGCATGGGCATCATCGGCGCTGCGTTCGGCGCCGGCATGATCGTCGGCCCGGTCCTCGGCGGATATACGGCAGCGATCGATCCCAAGGCACCGTTCTACTCCGTCGCAGTGCTGGCTGCGCTGAACTTCATCCTGGCCTGGCTGCGCCTGCCCGAGTCCCGGCCCCCGGGACTCGAGGCCCCCGACTGGAAGGCTCTCGGCCGCACGTTCATTCCCACGCCGATCCGTGTCGCCATGCTGGTACACGACCGCCGCATCGCGCTGTACCTGTACTTCTTCTTCCACCTGTTCAGCGCTTTCGCCGTACTCGAGGCGCTGATTACGCTGTATGCCGGCAAGCAGTTCGGCAAGGAAGCGCTCGACGTCGGCCAGCTCTTCCTCTGGATCGGCGTCGTGCTCTTCGTGACCCAGGGCGTGCTGCTGCGGCGCCTGGTGGCCGCCGTCGGCGAGAGCCGCCTCGTGACGGTGGGAATGCTTTCGATGGCTATCGGCCTCGCGGCGGTCGCGTGGGCACCCACCTTCGGGTGGCTCTACCTCGTGGGCACGTTGATCGCCTTCGGCAATGGTGTGACTTTCCCGGCCTTCACGAGCCTGTATTCGAAGGCCTGCGAAGCCGAGAATGCCGGCGAACTGCTGGGCCAGAGCCAGGCCATGGCCACGACGGGGCGTATCGTCGGACCCGCCCTGGGCGGTCTCGCCATGCAGCACTTCTCCCTCGGCACGCCCTTCTTGATCGCGGGCGCCGCCATGCTCCTGGCCTTGATCATGTTCCGCCTGTTCCGCGGGTCTCTCCTGACCGCCGATGCCAGCTGACCCGCGCTATCGTTCGCGACGCCTCGCCGCCCGAGGCAGCCGCTTCCCGTCCCGACACGAACGGAGGACCCCCAGATGAGCCAGCCGATCGAACGCGAGAGCATGGAGGTCGACGTTCTCTACATCGGAGCCGGGCCCGCGACACTGGCTTCGGCGATCCACCTGATGAACCAGGTCAATGCCTTCAACCAGGCTGCGGAAGCGGCCGGCCGCACTCCCATCGAGCCCCCGACAGTTCTGGTACTCGAGAAGAGCAGCGGGGTCGGGGACCACATGCTTTCCGGCGCCTGCATGAACCCGAAGGCGATCGCCGAACTCGTGCCCGACTTCCAGGAACAGGGCTTTCCGACTGAACAAATCTGCACCAGCGACTGG
>JAYZFQ010000144.1:0-26758 GCA_036336695.1 Myxococcota bacterium | reverse complement strand
GATCAGGGCTTTGCAGGCCCGCGCCTTACCACTTGGCTACGCCGCCGGGTCCCGGCTTGGCGCCGGGGGGTCCGGGGAACGGGTACCGCGCGCCCTCCGGCGCGTCAAACCCCAGCATCCCAGTGCCGCGGCGACGCTGGCGGCGCTGGCGACGAGGCCCCAGCGAAACGAAGCCGGCCGGTACGTAAAGGTGAGCCGGTGCGAGCCCGCCGGTGCGACCACGCCGCGAAAGAGGAGATTGACCCGGTGGATCTCCGTGGTGCGGCCATCGATCGCTGCCTCCCAGCCGGGATAGTCGAGGTCCGTCAGGACCACGAGGCAGGGGGCCGGACAGTCGGTCTCGATCTCGACCTGTTGGGGGGCATGCTTGCGAAGCCAGGCCCGGCCTCCCGTCGGCGGCATCAGGTTCGGGAGAGGCGCTTCGAGCACCGCGTCTCGGAGCCCCCCCGCAGCCAGCGCAACCCGGGCCGACGCGCTCCCGTCTGCGACCGCGATCCCTTCGGCCACGAACACGCGCGGCGAGACCGTCGGTCGCCGGGCGTCGAACGGGGGGGGCTCGAAACTGCCGCCTACTGCACGCCGAAGTGCCTCGCGGCGGGTACCCGTCTGATCGACGTAGAGGCGGACACCCATCCGGTCGAGCAGGGGCACGAGTTCCGGGTTGGCGACCGGATCGAGGTGGCCGTGCCAGATGGGTGCATCGATCCCGAAGTACGCGGCGTAGGCGCGGGGCAGGTTCGGCTCGTAGTCGGGGACTGCGGCGATGCCCTCGCGGGTGCCGACCTTGGGGAACGTCGTGAAGAACACACGCTCGCCCGAACTGCGGAGCGCCCCGGCGCGTGCCTCGGGGAGGTGCCATTCAGGCGGGTCGATGAGTGGGTGGGCCAGGTCGAGCCGGCTCCGCGCGAAGAGCTCGCCGCCGACGACGATGGCAAGAAGCGCAGACACGGCAGCGGCGAGGCGCGCGCCCTTTCGCGCGCCGAGCCAGTCGACGAGGCCCTGGGCCCCGCAGGCGATCACGATGCCTGCACAGAAAACGTAGACGAAGTCCATGCGGTCTGGAAAGCGGAAGAGGTTGCCGAAGGGCAGGGCGTGGTAGACCCGGAAGACCGGGGTGGCGGCGCCGAGGGTAAACAGTCCGGAGACCACGGCGGCCACTGCGAAGAACGCCGCGTGGGCGCGGGTGTGCCGCGCGAGGGGGGCGCAGAGCGCGAGGGGCAGGGTGAGGATCGGCAGGGCCACCAGCCAGGGGTAGGGTTGGGGGAGGGTGTGCTTCGTGCCGGCACTTCCGACCAGCCCGGCGAGGAGGCGCTCCGGCGCGACGGCATTTCGCGACGCTTCGGCGAGGTCGATGCCCCCGAGGCTGCGCGTCGCCAACCCGGCGAATTCGAGGGCCGGCAGCAAGAGGGGCGCAACGAGGCCCAGGGCCAATAGCCCCCCGAGCGTGGCCCGGCCGATGGCGCCGCGCCGGGTGCCCGGGCCGCAGACCCATACCAGCCCGAAGGCGCCGTAGAGGGCGGCGAGCTGCACCTCGTAGACGAAGGCCTGGACGAAACCGCCGAGAAAGGCGAGGGCGAGTGCGCTCGCCAGGGCCAGGGTCCAGCGGTGGCCGCGCTCGGTCAAGAGGCCGTGCAGGGCCCAACAGAGGGCTGGAAGCCAGACCTGGGTGGCCATCATGGGGTGCTGGTAGGCCCCACCCAGGATTCGGCCGGAGAGCAGGAACACGAGCCCGGCGAGGAGTGCCGGCCCGTTGTCGAGGCCGATCCGGCGCGCGAAGAGCCACGTGAAGCCGCCGGCGATGGTCCAGTGCAAGACGGTACTCACGGCGAGCGCCTGCTCCGCGGGGAGGAATGGCAGGAGCAGCAGGTTTCCCGGGTAGAGGGCGCCGGGAAGGGTCATGGCCGCCGTGGGAAGTCCGGCAAGCTGGAAGGGGTTCCACAGCGCGACCCGCCCCGCCAGGAGTTCCTCCCGCACGAAGCGCAAGGCGGGATGCACGTAGCCGTAGAGGTCGACCGACCCGAAGCCGAAATGCCGTTCGGGGCGAGCCACGAGCATTCGCAGCACCCAGAAGGAAGTCGCCACCACGCCCAGCCCGGCCCAGGCCAACCACGCGTTGCTGCTCGGGCGTGCCATCTCTTCGTATACTGGCGCGATACCCCGCTCGGAGAAACCCCGGGCCGATGGGGATCCCCTGGAGGGTTCCCGAACTCTTGCAACGCCTACTGCGTCTCAACGTCGGACTCGTCTTGCTCGGGGTGGGCGTGGCCGTCGCGTGGGTTCTGTCCACGAGCCCGGGAGCGTCGCTCGAAGCGCTCGCGGGCTTCCGCCCCCTGTATGCCCCGCTCCTGGTCGGCCTGTCGATCGGGTGTATCGGCGTGCGCTTCGTGCGGTGGCAGTACCTGCTTCGGCGGGTCGAGGTCCGGGTTCCCACGCGAGCCAGCGCCACGAGCTACCTGGCGTCGCTGGTCGGGATTGCGACACCGGCCCACGTGGGGGAGGCCATTCGTTGCGTCTTGCTCCGCCGGCAGTTCGGTGTTCCGCTCGGGCTCACCTTCGAGGTGCTCGTCGTCGAGCGCATCTTCGACGTCCTCGCGCTCGCCGCGATCGGGGCCGCGGTCGCGCCCGGCGCCTCCCTGCCGTTCGTGATTGCCGTGGCCGGCGTCGCGATCGTTGCGCTCGCGGCGGCGGGCCTGGTTCGCGCGGCCGGCTACCCGGTGCGCACCGCGACCGCGTTGCGCCGACCGCAGACGTTCTTCGTGGCGCTGGGGCTCTCGCTCCTGGCCTGGGGTGGGGCGGTCCTCTTGCTGCCCCTCGCCGCGGCCAGCATCGGCCAGGTGGTCCCGGTCGGCGGCGGCGTGCGTGTCTACGCGCTTTCCACCCTGCTCGGCGCGGCAACCCTGACACCGGCCGGCGTGGGAACGACGGGGACGATCGCCATCTTCGGCGTGGAGAACTTCGGTCTCGGGATCGACGAAAGCATCGCCGTCGTGTCGATCATGCGCCTGATGAGTACCGGCCTGGCGCTCGCGATCGGCGCCGTCTTCCTGGGCGGGGTCTTTCGGGAGTTTCGCAACGCCAAGGCGGCGCCCGCCAATGCTGCGGCCCATTTCGATGCCCTGGGTGCCGACTACGCCGGGGAACTCTCCAGTCACGTCTGGTCCCACCTCCTGGACCGCAAGACCGCGATGCTGAGCGATGCCCTGGCCGCGAGTCCGGGGTGTGGCATCGATCTCGGCTGTGGACTCGGCGAGCAGGCTCGGGCGTTGCGGGAGCGGGGGCACCGCGTGGTGGGAATCGACGCGGCGCGCAACTTGCTGCTCGCCGGGGCTCGCGCGACGCCGATGGATCAGGCAGCGGTTCCCGTTGCCAACGCCCGCATCGGCCGGCTTCCCTTCGCGGACGCGAGTTTCGATTACGCCTACGCCGTCGGTGTCCTGCACCATCTCGGTGGGCCCGAGGCACAGGCCGACGCCCTGCGGGAGGTGGCGCGTGTGCTCGCGCCGGGCGGTCTGTTGCTGGTTCACGAAACCAATCCGCGCAACCCGCTCTACCGACTCTACATGGGCTACGTGTTTCCCATCCTCCGCAGCATCGACGAGGGCGTCGAGCACTGGATCGAACCGGGCGCCTGGCGCGGCGTTGCCGGGTTCGAACTCCGGTCGACGCGCTACTTCACTTTCCTTCCCGATTTCACGCCGGGCTGGCTGTTGCCCGTTGCGACGGGCATCGAAAGTCGGCTCGAGGCGACGTCGTTGCGGCGCTGGTCGGCGCATTACCTGGTGGTGCTCGAGCGCCAATGAGCGTGGTCGAGCCAGTCGGGTATCGTTCTGTGCCCGAAGGGGAAGGAGTTCTTTGCGATGATTCTCGGCGTCCACCACCCGGCTCTCGCGGTGCCTGACATGCAGCAGGCGCTCGACTTCTATTGCACCGTGCTCGGTTTCGAGCCGATCATGGAGGCGCAGATTCCATCGGGGATCGACCCGCTCAACGAGGCGTTTGGTGTCGCGGATGCCGGGTGCGCCGTGCGCATGCTTCGCAAGGGCAATACCTGCATCGAGTTGTTCGAATTCAGCGATGCCGTCGCCGGAGACCGGGAGCGCCCGGTGAACCGGAACGGCATCACCCACCTGGCGCTGGCGACCGACGATTACGCGGCCGATTACGAGCACCTGGCCGCCCACGGCGTGCGCTTCAATACGCCGCCGATGGGCGAGAGCCCGGGGCGCTGGGCCTATGGTCGGGATCCGTTCGGGAACGTGATCGAGCTGCTGGAGAACGTGGCCGGCGGGGCCACCACCCTCACGTTCGGGGACTGATCCGCCGAAACGTACGCTTGGAGGGGATCCGGCGTGCGGCAGCTCCTGGTCACAGTTTCGCTCGCGCTCGTCTGCGTGGCGGGGAGCGCATTCGCTGAGTCGGGGGCGACGCTCCATTGCCCGCGAACGGCGGGGTCCCTCGTCGTCGTCTTTTCCGAAACGCCAGGGGGGGTGTCGGGAAACGGGTCGGTGCTCCGTATCTACGGGGACGGACGCTTCACGGTCGTGCGTCCGCCCCACGAGAAGGGCGCCGGCGAGTGGGTCGCACGGCTTTCTTCGGCCGAAATGGAGCAGCTCTGCGAGGCGCTCGCCGCCCGCCGAATCCACGCCTTCGACGCGGGGGCGGTGCGCGCGGCGAAGCGTGCCGCGGGCGGCCGACGCACGTGGGTCGCCACCGACCCGGAGGCCACCCGGCTGGTGCTGCACACCCGGGTACCCCTGGCCGACGGCGCCTTTGCCGAACAGGAGGAGACCCTCTCCTGGGTCGGCCTGGCCGCCGACGCCCGCCAGCACCCGGAAATTGCTGCGCTCCAGGATTTCGCCGCGATCGCCAGCGCGCTGCGCGCCTTCTTCCGGGACCCCCGCTTGCAACGGTCGCCGTGATGAGGGGCCGGACAACCAGCGGGGTCCTGGGGCTCGTGTGTGCGCTCGGGACGTGGCCCATGACGGCGCTCGGCGGCACGTTTTTGTTCACCGAGGAAGGTTTCGAGGACACGATCATGCACCCGGTCGGCTACGACGGAACCGGGGGCGTTCTGGAGGTCACCGTCTGCATCGTTCCTGGTTCGGCGGATGCGGAAGCCATGGTCGTGCCCATCGGGAACGTGGTGCGCACGGTCAGTGCGCTGGTACCGACCACCGCGAACCTGCAGCTCGGCGCGGAGAACAACGTGCCGCCGGACCGGGTCGACTTCGAATCCGTTGCGCTTCACGAACTCCTGCATTGCGTCGGGCTGGCGCATCCGAACCTGGGCGTGGCTCCGGACGTCGACGACCCCGGCTTCTGCAGCTCCCACGAAGGGGACGACGGCGAATGGGATTTCGACGCCGGGGATGACGGCGTCAGCGGGTCCGGGGACGATCGCCGGGGCGACGACGTGAACCTTGGGTGGTTCCAGGTGGCGAACAACGACCCGTTCAGTATCGCGCCGGTGGTGGACCGGTCGACCTACAGCCGCGATCTGGATGATCTCCCGAACGATGACTCTTTTGCCGCGATCGCTTCCCGCACGGTGGCAGCGGTTTCGGCGGTCGCGCCGGGCACCGAGTCCGTCATGTACCAGGGCACCTATCTCGATGAGGCGCAACGGACGCTGGGACACGACGACGTGGCCATGTTGCGTCTCGCGATGGCCGGGCACGACGAAGTCGCCGGGACGGCGGACGACTACGCGTTGTCGCTCCGTTTCGGGGGCATCTCGGCTGCTGGCTGCGATATCCGCGTGGACATGGACGGGTCGAAGACGGGGTTCGCCGCGTGCCAGGCCGGGGCGGTGTTCCCGCTCGCGACTCACGGTTCGATCACGAATGCCGTCGTGTACTTCCACCCCGAGGCGGCCTGGTTTTTCAACGACGTGTCGAATGCCACGGGGAACCCGGTGGTTCCGGCGTTTTCGATGGGCGGTTTGGCGGCCCTGGCGCTGGGTCTGCTGGGGATCGCGGTGCGGGTCGCGCGGCGCAGGGCCTGACGGGCGCGGCGACATACCACGATCGGGGTACGGGTTGACTGGCTCGCCCTGCGGCATCTAAGTTACGGCTCCATTTCCCCGCCGTCTGGCGGTGAGGAGCCGATGACTCGGACGCGCCCGTGGCGCCGGTGCCCCAGGGCTGCCGTCGCATTGCTTGCATTGATCGTTGGGGGATCTGCTGCCGCCGTCGACGAGGTCGCGGAGGAGGAGATCGAAGTCTCCGAACCCGCCCCTGCGGACCCGGATTCCCAACTGGACGCTGCCCAGGGGGTTCGAGGTGAGGCGAACCAGGAGGGGGTGGATTCGCAGAAGCGGGTCGACACCCTCAGCGACGAGACTGAGACGCTCTTCGCCCGTTACAGCAACACCCTGCGCCAGATCGATTCGATTCGGATCTACAACGGCCAGATGCGCGACCTGATCCGCTCCCAGGAAGCCGAACTCGCGTCGCTCCAGTCGCAGCTCGATCGGGTGGAACTGGTGGGGCGAAGTGTGACGCCGCTCATGCTGAACATGATCGAGGCCTTGGATTCTTTCGTCGAACTCGACGTGCCCTTCCTCATCGACGAGCGCGAACAGCGAATCGCTGATCTTCGGTCGATGATGAACCGGGCCGACGTGACGAACGCAGAGAAGTTCCGGCAGATCATGGAGGCCTACCAGGTCGAGAACGAGTACGGTCGGACGCTCGAGGCCTATCGCGGGATCCTGGAACGCGATGGGAAGGAGATCACCGTCGATTTCCTGCGCTTTGGTCGCATCGCACTCGTCTACCAGACGCTCGACGAAGCGGAGGCCGGTGTCTGGAACCAGCAGGCGAAAGCCTGGGAGGAACTGGATTCGAGCTATCGCTCGGCGATTCGTCAGGGTCTCCGCATCGCGCGCAAGCAGGCGGCTCCCGACCTGATCCAGCTGCCGCTCCCGGCCGCCCAGTCGGCAGGGGGTGCGGGATGATGCGACGCCTGTTGACCGGTTCGGCACTGGTGGTGCTGCTGGGTTTCGCTCCGCTCACGGCCGCACTCGGCCAGGAGGCGGACACGCTCACGCCCGAAGAACGGGCGGCCGAAGCCGCAGCCGAAGAGGATGCCCGGGCAGCGGTGGCCGAAGCCGAGGCGATTCCGCCGCCCCCGCCCCCGCCCGAGCCGAAGTCGCTGGAGGAATTGCTCCAGTTGGTGCGCGAGGGCTTTCAGCAGGAGCGGGCGGAGAACCAGCGTCGGGAGCAGGAATTCCGCCAGGCCAAGGACAAGCAGGCCCAGCTCCTGGAAGAGGCGTTGCTCGTGTTGGCCCGGGAGGAAGCGCTCGGCGAACGACTCGAGCGGGCCTACAACCGGAACGAGGGGGCCATCGGCGAGTCGGAAGCCAACCTGGCCGAGCGGCTCGGCGAACTGGGCGAACTCTTCGGTGTTGTACGCCAGGTGGCGAACGATCTGAGCGGCCACACCTGGGAATCGCTCACGAGCTCCCAGCTGAGCGGGCGCCGGGAACTTCTCGACCGGCTCGGTCGCAGCAAGGAGTTGCCGTCCACCGAGGATCTAGAGCAGCTCTGGTACGAACTCCAGCGGGAGATGACGGCGCAAGGGGAAGTGGTCCGCTACCCGGCGAAGGTCCTGACGCTCGAGGGCGACATCGAAGAGCGCGACGTGATCCGGGCCGGCGTGTTCAGCGCGATGTCGAACGGGGAGTACCTGGGATGGGAGTCGAAGGAGCAGAAACTCCGCGAACTCACCCGCCAGCCGCCCTCCAAGTACGTGAGCACCGTCGCGCCCTTCGAATCCACCGGCTCGGGCTTCGCGCCCCTGGCGGTCGACCCCTCTCAGGGCGCGCTCCTGAACGCCCTGCTCGCCAGCCCGGACACCACCGAGCGGGTCCAGCAGGGCGGCTACGTCGGGTACGTGATCATCATCCTCGGTGTGCTCGCCGTGCTCCTCGGGCTCTGGCGCTGGGTGGACATCTCGGTGACGGCGCGGAAGGTGGCGGCGCAGCGCAAGAGCGACCAGCCGGACCTCGGCAACCCCCTGGGCCGGGTGCTCAACGTCTACGAGGAGAACAAGACGGCGGATCCCGAGACCCTCGAACTCAAGCTCGACGAGATCGTCCTGCGCGAGTCCGCCCGGCTGGAACGCTTCATCTGGCTGGTGAAGGTGGTTTCCGTCGTTGCGCCGCTCCTGGGCCTGCTCGGCACGGTGACGGGCATGATCCAGACGTTCCAGATGATCACCCTGTTTGGTGCAGGCGATCCGAAGATGATGGCGGGCGGCATTTCCGAGGCCCTGGTCACGACGATGCTCGGCCTGATTACGGCGATCCCGCTGGTACTGCTCCACGCGACCCTGGCCAACAGCACCCGGCGCATCACGGACGTCCTGGACGAGCAGAGCGCGGGCTTGATCGCGGTGCGTTCCGAGGAAGCGGGTGCCTGAGTTTGAGGCCGTCGGAGCCGTTCGAGATTTCGTCGAGACCGGAGGCGATGTCCTCCTGGTCATCGCTTTCGTGACCTTCGTGATGTGGACCCTGCTGATTGAGCGTTTCTGGTACTTCCGGACGGGGCACCGGGAAGAGGCCGAGCGCGTTCGAGAACTCTGGAATGCCCGGGAAGACCATTCCTCCTGGAACGCGCACCAGATTCGGCGGATGCTCGTGTCGGAGGTGCGGCAGAAGCTCGAGCGGGGCCTCGGGATGATCCGCACCATCGTGGCCCTGTGCCCGATGCTGGGACTGTTGGGTACGGTTACGGGGATGATCGAGGTCTTCGACGTGATGGCCATTGCCGGCAGCGGCAACACCCGCGGCATGGCGGGGGGCGTGTCGAAGGCGACGCTTCCGACCATGGCGGGCATGGTGGCCGCGCTCTCGGGCATGCTCTTCAGCGTGCAGCTGGACCGCTTTGCCCGGGAAGAGTCCGAGCACGTTGCGGACGGACTCGAGATCGTGCACGAGTGAGGATGCCATGGCCCGCAGGCGCAGAGACCGCGACCAGGACGAGAGCGAAGTCAACCTGACGCCCATGCTCGACGTGGTCTTCATCATGCTGATCTTCTTCATCGTCACCGCTTCGTTCGTGAAGGAAGCCGGTATCGATATCACGCGTCCCCCGGCGGCGACTGCTGAGCGAAAGGAGCGGGGTAACATCCTGGTCGCGATCACCGAAAACGATCAGATCTGGGTGGACCGGCGCCAAGTGGACCCCCGGGCGCTCCGTGCCAACATCGAGCGCCTGCATGCCGAGAACCCCCAGGGCTCCGTCGTGATCCAGGCGGACAAGGCATCGAAGAACGGCCTGCTCGTCCAGGTAATGGACGCCGCCCGGCTCGCGGGCGTGAGCAGCGTGTCGCTCGCTGCCGAGGTAGTCGAGTGAATGAACCGCCGCTTCCCCATCGCTACCGCCGCTGCAGTCTGCGTCACCTTCTTCCTCTTCTGGGCGATGCAGGCGCTGGTCTCGGTGCAGGGCGAACTCAGCGATGCCGTGCGCTCGCCGAGCGTCGACTTCATCCGCCTCAAGCGTGACACCACGCCCGAGGAGAAGAAGCGCGAGAAGCCGAAGCGGGAGAAGCCGGATCAGCCCCCGCCCCCGCCGGACATCAGCATGTCGAAGGCGAGTCTCAACCCCGGCGAGGGCATCGGGGGCATCGTCCCGGACATCGACCCGACGGGCGCGCTGGACGTGGGAAGCGGAGCGGGAGCGGACCGGGACGTCGTGCCCCTCGTGCGGATCGACCCGGACTACCCGATGCGCGCCCGCCAGCGCGGGATCGAGGGCTGGGTGGTGATCGAGTTCACCATCAGCAAGGCGGGGACGATCAAGAACCCGAGGGTCCTTTCCGCGCATCCGGGTACCATCTTCAACCGGAGTGCGCTCAACGCGGTGCGCAAGTGGAAGTACAACCCGAAGATCAAGAACGGCCAGGCGGTGGAGCGGTCCGGAGTCCGTGTCCGCCTGGACTTCGAGATGGACGGCTGACCGTGCGGCGATGCGCGGTTTTTGCTTCGGGGCGCCGGCTGGCAGTCGCCGGTGCCCTGGTCTTTGCCGTCGCCGGCGGGGCGTCGGCCCAGTACGGCGGCGGTGGTGGTGGCGGCGGCGGCACGCCCGGCGGTTCTCCCGCTGCGGAGGAGGAGCCCAAGGAGAAGAAGGAGCGCCGGTGGGGTCGCAAGAAGGAAGAGGGGGACGATCGCTGGGCGCACACCTACACCATGGACCCCCGCACCGCCAAGCGCTTCGGAGAGGCTTACGAGAGTTTCCAGCAAGACGACCCCGACGGAGCCCTCGCGGCGCTGGGCAAGCTCCGCATGCGCAGCCTCAACCCCTACGAAAAAGCCTCGGTATTCCGGCTGCGGGGGTTCATCGCGTACAGCCAGGGCGACCTGACGGAAGCGCGTGACTTGCTCCAGCAGGCCCTCGCGGAGAACGGACTGCCGCCCGACAACCAGGCGGAACTCACCTTCAACATCGCCCAGATGTGGCTGCAAGAGCAGAACTGGGACGAGGGGATTGCGGCGCTCAAGGAGTACCTGAAGCTCGTCAAGGTGCCCAACGCGACCCCTTATCACCTGCTCGCCATCGCGCATTTCCAGAAGGCCGACTACGAGGGCGCTCTGGCGCCCGCCCAGAAAGCCTACGAAATTTCCGCAGAGCCTTCCGAAGGGGTCCTGCAGCTCCTGCTCGCGATTCGCCTGACCCTGCGCCAGTACCCGGAATCGGCGCCCCTGCTCAAGGAACTCGTCGCGAACTACCCGAAGAAGAAGTACTACATGCAGCTTTCGACGGTGCACGGCGCGCTGGAGCAATACGACGACGCCCTGGTTCCCCTCCAACTGGCCTACGTCCAGGACATGTTGGACCAGGACGCCGACCTCCGGCGCCTGGCCCAGCTCCTGCTCTTCCTGGAACTGCCCTACCGTGCGGCGCGCGTCATGGAGCGCGGGCTAGACGACGAAATCGTGGAGCGCGACGAAGACGCGTTCGAGATGCTCAGCAACAGCTGGATCGCCGCCCGGGAGTTCGAGAAGGCAGTCGAACCCCTGGAAGAGGGGGCGGCGCTGTCGGAAAAGGGCGACCTCTACATCCGCCTGGCCCAGGTCCATCTCCAGCGCGAGAAATGGTCCGAGGCCGCAGCCGCCCTCCGCAGCGCCCTGGACAAGGGCGGGTTGCGCAGCCCGGGCGACGCGAAGCTCCTGATGGGCATCGCGTACTACAGCCAGAAGCGACCCGAGCGCGCGCGCACCTGGTTCTCTCGCGCGCGCGGACACGCCGGAACCCGCAAGGAAGCCGACGTCTGGATCAAGCACATCGACCGGGAACTGCAGTCCGGTTGATGCCCGGGCCAGCTCGGCTGGCGCGAGCGCCGGTCAGGGGCCGGGCGTGCGTTGCCGGGGCGGGATGAGTCCCGACAGCAGGGCCTGGGCTTCGGGACGCGTGAAGACGGGAAGCCGGGCCGCGAGGCGTCGGCGCTCCTCGGGTGTGTCGAAACTCGCGGCGCGCCGGGCACTGCGGGCAATCGCGTGCCCGAGTCGGTCTGCCTTCGGCGCCCCGTCCAGCGCGGCGGCAGCCTCGACGGCGGCTTCGGTGCGACCCAGGCGCAGGAGGGCCCACACCTGGCGCCGCCGGGCCTCCCAGGCCTGGGGTTGGGTGCGGAGCAGTTCCTCATCGACGACCAGAGCGCGCTCGTAGAGTCCCAGGGCCGCGAAGATCGATGCCAGGCGGTTGGCCGCGTTTCGGCGCATGGCCGGGTCGAGGTGGCGCCGAGCCTGCTCCAGGGCCCGGAGGTCCGCGGGAACCATGCCGTGGCGGAAGGCCCAGTCCGGGGCCTCGCGGATGACGCGCGCCGGCTCGAAGCCCGTTTCGGGTTCGAAGGGTACGCCCTCCCTCGCGTAGTACGCCGCGACCCGCTCCAGGTTCGCCTGGTTCTGCGGCGTCCTGCGCAGGTAGAGGGCGCTCTTCAGGTTGCGGAAGATGGGCAGCCAGCCCGGCGCCCGCTCGAGGTGCGCGGTGGTGGAGGCGTTGGGACGATTGGGTTTCGGGATCTGGGGCAAGCGCGTTCCCAGGAAGAGGTCCACGCCGTAGCGGTCGAGCACGGCGTCGAGCCCCTCGTCGGGGCCCACACCGCGGTACTGGCGGATGGCACTGTGAGCGGCGAGTGCCTCGGGCGGGACGTTGAGGGAGCCGTTGATGAAGGTGCGGATCGACGGGGCCAACCAGAAACCCAGGAAGCCGCCCTGATGGTACTCGTTGTAGAGATTTCCCTTGAGTCCCATGTCCTGGAGCGCCCAGACCGCGTGCCCGTTGTAGCGGTCCGCCAGGTAGGGCGCGCTGTAGGCGGGCCAGGAACGGGGCATGGAAGCCGAAATCATGGGCCAGGGGCCGAGCCAGAGAAAAGCCGGTACCAGCGCGACGGCCACGGCCGAACCCGTCCGCGCGGTCGCGCGCTGCCGCGCCGGGCGCGTCGTGCGTGCGGTCGCGGCGAGCAGCAGCAAGGGGAAGATTCCCAGCCAAAGGAAGCGCACCGCAACGAGCGTCCCGGCGAGGCCCGTTGCCGCGAGGGCGATGAGCACGGGTCCCGCCCCAGGTGCTGCCTTCGGGTTCACGCATCGCCAACTCCACACCGCTGCCCCGGCGGCCACGGGCGCTATCACGAGGAGGACCCAGATCAGCCCCCACGAGAGTTCGCTGGGAGGCAGGTTCGCCGGGGGCAGGGCGAAGAGGTCGATGCGTGCCCACTCGTCGGCGATGCCCCCGAGTTCCGGGGTGGTGGCGCCCGCGGCGAAGTACGCGAGGTGTTGTTTTGCCCCGTTGGGGTTCACGAGCGAGGCGAGCAGTCCGAGTCCCAGGGTTGCCGCCAGGGGCAGGGCCTGCGCGCGATCGGCGCGTCGTTGTTCGGGTGTGCGCAGGGGGCCGGCGACCAGGAGGCTCGCCGTCGCGGCGCCGATCAGCGCCAGGCCCAGCAGAAAACTCGCATGCACGTTGGCCCAGAGCGCGAAAAGCCCCACGGCAACGACAACCCGCTTCCAGCTGGCGGGCCGGTCGTCTTCCAAAAGCAGCTTGTAGAGCGCCAGGGTGAGCAGGATCGTGGCCAGGTGGGGCCGCAGCTGGAAGAACCGGTAGCTGCCGAGCGCGATGAACACGATGGTGCCGAGGCTCGCGACGGCTGCCGATCCGCTCGCGCGGCGGAGCAAGGACCAGGCCAGTCCCAGGATCGCTGCCACCAGGCCGACATGCAGCGCGCGGAGCCCTGCGAACCCGGCGCCGCGCTGGACCACGTGGAGGCCGAGATCTCCGAGCCAGGCGGCAGGCGGCGCCGGTCCCGGGGCGAGGAAGAGCAGGGGATCGTTCGGCAACCAGGGCCCGGCGGCGGCGTAGGCCCTGCCCAGGCCGAGGTGCCACCACGCGTCGTCCGTCATGAACGGCTGGCCGACGGCGACCAGGAGGCACCCGGTAACGACGGCCAGGGCCAGGTGGGCGAGAACGGGGTTACCTCCAGCTGCCCTCGGGCAGCCATCGGAAGCGCAGGCCCAGGCCCAGGTCGTAGTTCCACTCCGGCAGCACGAGGCTGAAGTCCGACGACGCGGTCTGGACACCGTGGCCGTTGGGCGGCGGCAGCAGGCTGGGGGGGACCGGGTTCCCGGCGCCATTCGCGGCCGGGTTCTCGATGACCTGGCTGGCCGAGAACGCGATTTCCCGGTCACCCAGAATGGTGTACGCGCGGGCGTTCGCGAAGAGGGAGAGCATGGCGGGCCCGAGACGCATGGTGTCCATCTCGATCTCGAGGCCCGGACCGAGCATGTGGAATTCCTGGGTTTTCTGGCCCTCGAGTTCGATGAAGATGAAACGCGACGGCTGTCTCACCCGGCTGGGCTCGTCATCACCGGGGTAGGCGATGATGGCCCGGCTCACGGTCCCCGTCGCGCGCATTTCTGTGTGGAGGTACTCGGCGGAGGGCTTGATGCGCAGGCGCCGCTCGAACACCTCCATCGTAAACGCGAGCCCGACACCGCCGCCGTACATCCAGGGCAGGAGTTCGCCGTCCACTTTGGTGCCCTGGCCGCGGAACCCGTCGGGGTCGAACCCGCCCTGCTGGAAGTGGGGGTCCGCGAAGGGGGCCGCGGTGCCTGGATTCGCGTTTTCCTCGGCCAGGTCCGCCGGTGCGAGGAAGCGGGCCGTCGAGCGGTCGTAGGCGAAGTCGACCCGGCCGTCGATGTGGGCGAACAGGCGCGGGCGCGTCGGTAGGAACGACAGGCCCGGGGTGCTGAGTTCGAGAGAGATCCCCATGGTCGGCGCCACGAAACGGCTGTCCCCGATGACGGGCCCCGGAAACAGGTCGAGCGGCCCCCCGGTGATCTCCTGATTGAGATTCTGGTAGTTCTCGATGATTCCCGGGGTCTGGGAACCGTTCACGTCCTGGATCAAGGCACCGCTCGTGAATGCGAAAGCGGGTACCCAGCGCTCGGTTTCGTCCTTCGGCCTCGGGTCCGTGGTTTCTTCGGGCGTCGCCGGTGCACCGCCGGGGTTTGCGAGCAGCAGGTCGACCACCGGGGGGTTCACGGCGGCCGGGCTCATGGCAGCCGTCGGGGCGACGTCTTGGAGCGTCGCCGGTGGCATGCGCGCCGGCGCAATCGCTGCGCGTGGCGTGGCGGGTTGCGCTTCTTCGGCTACGGGCGCACCGCTCCAGAAGGAAAATGCCGGTACGAAAGTGTCCGACGCTCCTCGGGCTCCGGTCGCGGCGACGCAGAGGACGAGAAACCAACCTGCCGCCGCCGGGGCGGCTCGGTTTCGCATGGCCCCAGCATCGCCCACAGCGCGGGGCAGAATCAAGGGGGCTGTGCGGGCGCTAGCCCGATCGGGGTAGCTTGACGTGCTCGGGCGCATCGCAGACAGTAGACCCGCTGTGCTGCTTCCCCCCCCGCGCTTCGGCGCCGTCGCATCGGGGCGCGCCCGGGTGTGCGCGCTCGCGTTATTGCTGTGGGTGGCCGCAGGCGGGGCACAGGCGGCGCCCGATGCAGCGCCCGGGTCGGTCATCGCCCAGGCGGATCCCGCCGCAGAAGAGCTGGAGGCCGAGGCGGACGCGGGCGGCAGCTACGTTGCCCCGCCCTCCGATGTCGAGGTGATCCGGATCAAGGGGCGGAGCGTCGAGGCCATCCAGACCGACGTGCCCGAATCCGTCACGCAGTTCGACGCAGCCGAGATCGAAGCCCTTGGCGCCCAGAACATCTCGGACCTGGCGAAGGTGACACCCAACGTCGAGATCAAGACCGCGGGCGCCACGGCGCCGACCTTCTTCATCCGCGGGGTGGGTCTCAGCGACTTCAGTGCGAACGCGGCGGGCTCCGTCGCAATCTACCAGGACGACGTCGCCATCAACGCGGCGGCGATGCAACTCGGTGTGCTGTTCGACATCGAAAACGTCGAGATCATCCGGGGTCCCAAGGGCTACGGCTCTACCCGAAACGACGCGGCGGGAGCCATCAAGATCTACACGCGCCGGCCCACCGGCGAGTTGACGGCGGGCCTGCGCTCTTCGATCGGGCGGTTCAACCTGCGAGATTTCGAAGGTCACATCGAGGCCCCCCTGGTGGAGGAGGTCCTGTCGGCCCGGTTGGCGTTCCGGCTGATCGAGCGGGACGGGTACGTGTTGAACCGTTGCTCGCCCGGCGGAGCCGTGAGGTACCCCTTCGAAACGAACCCGGACGCCCTGTCCCCCGCGGCGTTTCCGCCCGACGACGCGGCCTACACACAGCCCCGACGGCCTTCCGGGGAGGGAACCCGGGGCTACGTGGGCAGCAATCTGCCCCAGACCCCGGGGGTGCCCCCGCAATACATCGGCGTTCGGGTCCTCAACCCCACGCCACCGACCGTCGAAGAAAATGGATTTCCCTATCCGGCCGATGCCCCCGCGGTTATCTACAAAGGGGTGCGGTTCTGTGGGGAAGGTATCCGGAAGGCGCAGCAATACCTCGAGGACCCCGCCAATCCCGGCACGGTGCAACTCGACAGCCAGGGGAATCCGTTGGTTCGTGGCAGCCCGTTCAATGTCTCGGCCCTCGCTGCCGACCTCGCGGAAGACATGAACGATATCGGGACGTGGGCGGCGCGGGGCCAACTTCGTTACCAGCCCCGAGACGTCGATATGGACTGGATTCTCAAGCTGCACGGGGGACGCCTCGACCAGTTGTCAACGGTAGGCCAGGCCATGGGAACCAAGGGCAACTACCTCGGTGGTCCCGATGCGGCGAACTACGTGGACCGTGACATCGAGGCGATGAAGGCATCGATTCCGGGTTTCCAGACGCCGCCGGCAAACATTCCCGGGAGCAGCCCAACGGCGAACTACCTTTCCGAGTGGCTTGCCAACGACCTCGACATCCATCCCTATCGCGGAGACTACAACCGAACGGGTCAGACCACCCTGGACGTCTGGGGCGTGTCGGTCCGAGGCGACTGGGACCTCGGTCCGGCGAACCTGCGTACGGTTGCGGCCTACGACGCCTATACCCGGTTCCGCGACCAGGACCAGGACTTCACGCCGAACGTCCTCTTCGAGTCCATCGGGAGCGATTCGGCGTGGCAGGTCTTCCAGGAGGTCGAGCTGAGCGGTGAACTCGAAGACTCTCCGGTCACCTGGAGCGTGGGCGGGTACTACCTCTTCGAGAACCTCGAGTTCGAGAGCGAGACCATAGCGACAGCGCTGTCGGCCCGGGCGACACGGATCTTCGAGCAGAAGACGCGTAGCTTTGCCTTCTACGCGGGGTTCGGCTGGGATTTCCTCGACGACTTCACCCTCGAGGGGGGGGTGCGTTACCAGTGGAACCGGGCGGACTTCAAGTTCAACCTGCTGAGAGTCGGCGGCGTGCCGCCGCCCTTCGCTGGGTCGGAAACCTGGCAGGCTCCGACGGGCGGGCTCAGCCTGACCTACCGTTTCACCGAGGACGCCAATATCTACTGGAAGTACACCCGCGGCTGGAAGCCCGGGACGTGGAACAGTTCCACCAATGTCCTGCGCGGCGTCGACGCGGCGGATCCGGTTCAGATCGACGCCTGGGAAACGGGTCTCCGGGGCAGCTGGTTCGATGGTCGTTTCTCGGCGGGCGGGGCCTTTTTCTATTACCGCTACGTCGACTACCAGGTGTTCGTGGTGCTCTCCGAGGCGGGTACGGCCCCCACGCTCTCGGTGTTGAACGCGGACGACGCCGAGGTGTATGGCGCCGAGTTCGACTTTCGCCTCGAGCCCCTCGTGGGTTGGGCGCCCGGTTTTCTCGACGGCCTCGTCCTGAGTGGGCGGGCTGGTTGGCTCGAGAGCGAATTCCTGGAGTTCACGAACGAAATCCTGGTGTTTCAGGGCCTCCGCGGCACTCCCATCCTCTCCACCGTGGACTACGCGGGCAACCCGATCATCAACGCGCCCCGGTTCAAGGTGAGCGGCACGGCAGAGTGGACCTTCGACCTGGGTCGCTACGGCAGCATCGCGCCGCGTTACGACTTCGCCTGGTCCGACGCTATCGCCTTCGGACCCAATAATTCGTTCGGAACGCCCAACATCCGGGGCGACACCTTTCTGCCCGAGCACGCGATCGGGCAACGCGCCTTCTGGCTCCACAACCTGCGGCTCATGTACCGGACGCCCGAGGGCAATGCCGAAATCGCGCTCTGGGTGCGCAACCTCGAAGATTTCGCGTACAAGACCTACGGGTTCGATGCGTCGACTTTCCAGGACGTCGTGATCAATTTCGTAGGCGAGCCCCGGACCTTCGGCATCGACATAACGTTCAACTGGTAGGGCGGGCCCGGTGGCTGCGGGTCAGGGCAGCGAGTAGCCGAGGGCCCGGAGCTGGTTCAGCTGCATCTCGTCCACTTCGAGTTCGACGGGCGGCTCTTCCCAGGGAGTCTGGGAGTTTTCGATGTAGCCGTCGACGCGAGCCCGAAGTCGCGCGGCCACCTCGGGGTTCGCATCGAGCACGCTGTCGAGTTCTCCCGCGTCGCCTGCGGCGTCGAAGAGTTCTTCGGTCGTCGGTCCGTTCTTCGCGGGGACCCGGACGTACCGGTAGGTTCCTTCGGCGACCGCGAAGGTCGCCATGGGCTCCTGTTCTCGCTGGCCCCAGTGCCGGTCGAGGTGGGCGAAGGCGGGCGTTTCCTCGCCCGGGACGGTTTCGCCGCGGATCGTGGCGAGGATCTCCGGAACCCGGGAGCGGCCGTCGGTTTCCGGAAGGGCGGGGAGACCGAGGAGGTCGAGGAGCGTGGGCCAGATGTCGACGTTGCTCGTCCGGACGTCGACGACGGCTCCGGGGTCGAGGGTGAACGGAAACGCGATGATGAGGGGAACCTCGGTGGATTCCTTGTACAAGAAGCGCGCGTGGCCCTCGAGGCCGCGCTCTCCGAAGGCCTCCCCGTGATCGGAGGCGATCACGATCACGGTGTTTTCGAGGTACCCCTCGTTGGCGAGATGGCCCAGCAGCAGTTCCAGCGTTCCGTCCGTCCAGCGGATCGAGTTGTCGTAGACGTCGGAATAGGAGGAACCGAAGAGCGCGGATTGTGCGTCGTAGACGTACTCGTGGATATCCATCAGGTGGAGGTAGAGGAACCACCGTTCCTTGCCGTGGACGCGCAAGAATTCGGCTGCCGTGGCGATGAGGCTCTCGTCCGTGCCCCCGCCCTTGACGGTGGGGTTCTTGCGGACCACGTCGGCACCGCTGGGTAGCGGCATCGGCCGGTTGTACACCTCGAACCCCTGGTCGAAACCGAAATAGGGCGACACCCAGCCGTTGCGGTAGATCCCCGCCGTGCGGAACCCGGCATCGCGCAGGATTTCGGCGGGGGTCGTTACGCCTTCGTCCGGCAGCAGGTGGTTGAAGCGGGTGACGCCCGTCCTGTTCGGATTGAGGCCGGTCCAGAGCGACGCCATGGAGGCCTTGGTCCACGAAGACTGGGAGAGCTGGCGTGCGAACCGGACGCCCTTGCCCGCCAGGCGATCCATGACCGGGCTGGTGTCGCGCTCGTAGCCGTAGCTTCCGAGGCGGTCGCTCCGCAGCGTGTCGATCAGGATGAACAGCAGGTTGAGGTCGTTCCGTTCCGCAAGGCGCTCCACGTCCTGGGCGGATCCGCTGGGTCTCGGGTCTCCCCAGCGGAAGTCGACGAGTGTCGAGAGCGCGGCGATCACGACCAGGCCGGCGGCGGTGAGCCAGGGCCATCGCTTGGCGAGAACCGAGTCGGACATGCCCGGGCAGGCTAGCGAAACGGCCCCGGGTGGGGCAGGGGACGTCGGAAGCTGTCGGGCTATGCTACCGGGCGATGTCCAACAGGTTTTTGCTGGCTCTGTCGGTTCTCCTCGCGTTCCTCGCGGCGGGTTGTTCCCCTTCGGATCCCGTGACGGCCGCCCGCGAAAAACTCGCGATCAACCGACCGCACGAGGCGCTCGAGGTCTTGCGCGAGGTTCCCGAATCCCGCGCCGACGACCCCGAAGTCCACTACCTCTACGGCATCGCGATGGCGCGCTCGGGTCAGGCGACGCTCGGGCAGTGGTCGCTGCGCAAGGCGATGGCGGACCCGGAGTGGCTCGTGCCGGCGGGACTCTCGCTGATACGCACCGCGATCCTGACCGATAGCCACGACGCCGCGGTGGAGACGGCCGACCGGATTCTCGAGGTCGAACCGGATCACATGGAGGCCTTGCTGCTCCGCTCCCGGGCCCACATCGATTCGCGACGCGACTACGTGCAGGCACTGGCGGATGCCGACCGCGCCCTGGAGCTGGACCCCGACGAGACCGAGGCCTTGATCCTGCGGGTGGTTGCACTCCTCGGTCTGGAGCGGGTCGAGGAGGCCGAGCCGGTTGTCGACGACCTTGCGCGACGCTTTGCCGAGTTGGACCTGGGCCTCCGGCAGGAGGCTCACTACTGCACGACCCGGGCCGTCTTCTCTGTTGCCAAGGGGGAGCTGGAAGAGGCGGAAGAGCGCTTCGAGCAGTGCCTGGCGTTGGCTCCCGGGGACCCCCAGGTCGTGGGGGCGGCCCTGGAGTTCTTCGATGCAGAAGAGAACAAGGAGCGGTCGCTCGAAATCCGGCGCGCGGTCCTGGAGGAGAACCCCGACGCGGCGGGCTACCGGCGCGGCTATGCGGCGCGACTCCAGCAGTCCGGACAGGGCGACGCGGCCCGGGAACTGTTGATGGAGGGGACGCTGCTGGCGTCGCCGGCCAGCGCGGTCCAGGCCTGGGTGGATCTGAGCGATTTCTACCTCGCGAGGGAGGACTACGCTGCAGCCGCTTCCGCGGTCGATCGCGCGGTGGCGCGTCTGCGAGAGATGGGGAACGACCCCGATCCGCAGCTGCTGTTCCAGCAGGCGGAAATGCTGGTCATGGCAGAGCGGTTCGAGGAGGCCCTCGAGCGCGCGAGCCAGATCCCGGTTCCGGTGTACCGCAGCCTCGTCGAAGGTCGGGTCTTTCTCGAGCAGGGGCGCAACGTTGAAGCCTTGCAGCGGTTCGGCCAGGGCCTGCTGCTCTGGCCCGAAAATGCGGTGGCCCGCTACTACGCGGCGATCGCGGCCGAGCGGGTCGGGGACATCGACCGCGCCGTGGAGGAGTACCGTTACGCGATCCGCGCGGGGGCCGACCAGACGGACGCGCGGGTGCGGCTCGCCCGGCTCCATGCCGCCGAGGGCGATCCCTTGCGCAGCGATCAGGCATGGATGGCGGGCCGTGGTCCGATCGAGTTCGAGGCCCAGCTCGAGGGGATCCGACTCGCCGCCGAGTCGGGCCGCCCCGAGGTCATTCGGAACCGCTCGGCCCGTTTTCGCGGCACCGAGGGCTGGGGCCGTGTGGTGGCCGTTGTCGCCGAAGGCATGGGGGATCGCAGGGGTCCCGAGGCGGCGGCCCAGATGGTGCTGGGGACGCCCGACCTGGATCTGACGCGCCCCGAGAACGGCGAAGCACTTCGCGTGCTCGTCGAGGCCCTCGTCGAGATGGGCACGGCGGACGAGGCCTCTCCGACGATCGATGCGGCGATCCTCGCCAACCCCGATGCGGCCCTGTTCCCCGCGCTCCGCGGGCGCGTACTCGAGAGCGAGGAGATGACCCCCGACGCGGTGCGCGCCGCGTACCAGGCTGCGTTGGCACTCGACGGAGACCAGGGAATTGCGCTCGAGGGGCTTGCGCGGCTAGCCGTTCGAGGAGGGGATCCGGACCAGGCGCTGGACTTCTACGCGCGCGCGGCGGCCGCAGACGACGAAGCGGTTTCACCCGTGCGCGCCGGCGCCGAGCTTTTGCTGTCCCTCGACCGGGCGACGGCCGCCGAGGCCCAACTCGAAGAACTGCTCGTCAGGGACCCGTACGATGCCTGGGCGGCGCTGGCGCTTGCGAAACTCCGGGTGGCCCGCGATGCCGAGCCCGCTCCCACGCGGGTGCTCGTGCAACGGGCCGTGCGCTTCCAGGGCGGAGAAGAGGCCGAGGCCTTGCTCGCCCGGCTTACGGCGTCGGACGCCTCTGCGCGCGTGTCCGGAACTCCGTCCGCGGGCGCGGCGCTGCCTTAGGTCTCCGGAACTCCCTCCGCGGGTGCTGCGCGTGCTCAGGCCCCGGGAGCTTCGCCCGTCGCGTTTTCCTCGGGTTTGTCCGGCGCGCTGTTGCGGGGGCGGTTCCCGGTGATCATCCGCGTCAGTTGCTCGGAGAGGCCAGCCTGGTCGAGCCAAGCCTGGGCGCCGGTGGGGTCGGAGTCCCACCAGATTTTCCCCACCCGCCAGGTGGCGTCGTTGCGCCGCTTTTCGTCGCGGATCTGCTGGACCCACTCCATGGCGAGTGCCGGGTCCTCGAACGAGAGTGCCTGGGCAAAGGCATGGATCGCCGGGTCGAGCCAGGGTTGGGGTTCCTGGCCCCGCAACCAGCGCATTGCGGCGGGCTTGTCCTGGCCAAGCCACGTGCGATAGGCCGCGGCGACTGCCCCCTCCTGCTCGCGGCCGGCAGGCAGGGTGCCGAGCCATTCGAGCGTGACCTCTCCGTTCGTTTCCAACATTGCGAGGGCGACGCGGCGGTAGAGCGCGATGCCGGCTGGCGTTTCCCCGTGTTTCTCCGCAAACGCCATGGCAGCCTCCGGATCGATCTGGGCGACGGCCCCTCCGACGCGGCGCATGGCGTTGACCTTCGGCCCGCCCGGCCGTGAATCGGGGGGGAGCGACTCTGCCCACCGGAACGCCTCTTCCGGGTCGTGCCGCAGGGCCTTGCGCCGGGCGATGGCGTCGATGGCCATTTGCAGTTCGACGCTCTGGGGCATGTTGACGATGAATTCGGGGAGCTGCGGGTGCCCGCCTTCTTCCCAGCCGATGGCGACCGCTATGACGGCGGGGCGCATCATCGCCGGGTTGTTCATCCGCTGTGCGGCGAGGCCCGCCGCCGCCGGGTCCTGGCGTGCCCAGACTCTCAGGACGGCGGTCTGGACCGTTTCGTCGATGGCTTGACGCGTGGTGGTGGCCCACTCCCAGGCGCCCTGGGGATCGTGCTGGGCCCACCACTGGGCGAGCATCGCGATTTCGGGGTCCGTCGGGCCGGTGACGGCAGCGTCGTAGGCCATGCGGATGCTGCCCAGGTCCTCGGGCTGGAGACCGCTCAGCACTTCGCCGAGTGCCGCCGTTCGAGCGAAGGGGTCCGAAACCAGGAGCGCCTCGTACACCGCGGCTCCGGGGGTCCCGGGTGCGGGAGGGAGCTGGGACGCTGCCGTGCGCGCCGGGGGGTTCGCGGGGGGCGGGCTGCCGGCCAGGAACCCGAGTCCGAAACCCAGGGCTACCCCCGCGATCGCGAGCCAGATACCGGCCTGCCTGCCCATCGTTCGGAAACGGTTAGCGAGGGTGGCGGGAGCCAGCAAGCGGCTGCAGGCAGCTACCGGGCGAGGAAAAGGACTTCCCTGAGAGCGGAAAATCCTTTCCTTCCGGTGGCGTGTCTGCGGCCACCCAGCACCTCGGAAATTCTCTGGATATTCAGAAAGTGTCATTAAAACAAATACTTAGAAAGTCTCTCGACATAGGCTTCAAGACGGCACGCGGCTTGCAATTCTTGGCCGCCAGACGACTAGTGACCGCGCGTGCTCAAACCCGCACGCTGGATAGAGGGAGTCCAATGTTCAACTCGAGTCGCATGTTTGGCTTGAAGACTGCAATCACGCTCGGGCTTTTGCTCGTGCTGGGAATTGCCAGCGACGCGTTTGCAGCGCGTAATTACAAGATGTCCGGAGACTGGCTGGCACAGCGGGGAACCGTCGGTATCCCGCTCCAGTTCGTACTGACCAAGACCATGACGCCGCTCGCCTCAGGCAAGCACAACAACCCGATCGGTTTCCCGAACGGCAACGTGCAGGGCATGGGTACGGTGACGGCAACAGGCAAGTCGCCGGCTGCGCTGACCCTTCCGGTCAGCATTTTCAGTTCGTCTGCAGCGATCCCGGCGCCGGGTTTCCCGCTTCCGGGAACCATGAACATCCAGATCACGACGAACTTCTCGAAGGTTCGCGCCCCGGGTCCGGTGACCAAGGGCGGTGGTCCGGCGAACCTCGCGAAGAGCGGTGGCCCCGGAGCGGTCACGTTCTGCCCCAAGGGCCCCCAGGGCACGAGCCAAGGCGTGAGCGCCACGGTCTGCCCCGGTCTCGGGAATCCGCCCCAGGGCGGCGGAGTGCGTAATGGCCGCATCATCTACCAGGCAGGTGGCAACCAGTTCGGTGGTACGATGCAGATGTTCCTCGGTGGAGCGGGTCTCGTGACGCGCGCCCGGGTCGGTTTCGGCTTCGGTGATGCGACCTTCCAGGCCGGCCACAACGAGTTCGGCGGCGGTGGCGGCGACCTCCAGGTCGGTGGTGGTGCCATGGTGGGTGCGATGACCTGGGCCAACGAGACCAACACCCTCCCGGGCGGCCCCTACACCCAGCCGCTCAACCGGCCGGACAGCACGAAGGTTGGCTTCAATCTCGCCGACGCCGGTCCGAAGCTCACCGTGGGCGGCCTGTTCACGACCTGCCCGGGGGCGACCGGGACGAACCTGATGTCCTGCACCGCGTTGAACGTGGGGTCGGGTGCGTTGTTGCTCGCTCCGTTGGCGACCACCACGAACACCGGTCTCCCGTTTACTACCGGGACGGTCTTCGCGCAGCAGAACACCAACTCGGGCGCGGGCTATGACTACTTCACCGCCCAGGGTTCCGACATGCGCACGCCGCTGGGCGTGGGCCAGATCACCCTCGTTGCGGGTGGCCTGTCCGTTCGGAAGACCTTCGCTGGGACGGTTTCGACCGGTTCGATGGAAACGGTGAACATGCAGATTGGCGCTCCGGTCCCGACCATGACGAAGACCGGTTTCGCTGCTGCGGCGGCCCTGATGGTCATCGCAGTCGGCTACGCCTTCCGCCGTCGCTTCTAGGCGTCTAGCCGTTTCAGGTCTGATTCCGAGGGTGCAGGGGATTCGTTCCCCTGCACCCTTTCTTTTTTTCTGACTCATGCCTGGTGTTGGAGAGGCCCTGCCGGTTGGATTTGGCTGGCATGGGGGGGTGGCGTGGGGTAAGGATACCCGCCGCGACCGAGGCCCCCCGGGCCAGGGCGCGGGGTTGCCCCTGTTGGACGGGGCTGGTGGTGACCGGACGTTGCGCATTTCCACAAGACACCGTGGTGCCTTACTGGTTCTGCTGTGGGCCCTCTCCGGGGCTGCGGTCACCGCCGAGGCGACGGAGACCGAACCGGCGGAACCGGACTTGGTAGAAACGGCAAGTGCCGGCGACAGGGCGGCGGATTTCGGGGCGAAGGCCTTCGACGTCCTCATCCTGCGTCCAATTGGGACTGCGGCAACGCTCGGCGGCTTCGGGTGTTTCTTGCTGCTTACCCCGCTGGCTGCGGCGTCTCAGGGCGTCGGGACCGTCTGGGACATCTTCGTCCTCGGACCGGCCGAGTACACCTTCGAGCGGCCGCTCGGAGAGTTCTGAGCGGCTTGCAAGCGGTGCCCCCCCAAACGGGGGTGATCGAGGGCGCTTCGATGGGGGATCCTATTCGTATGCGAGCGGGCTGTGCGGTGAGTGAGGCATGGGCGCGGAGCGCGGAACGCCTGCTCGACCAGGCGGATCGAGCGGGGTTTGCTCGGGCTCTGCTGGGTTGCCTCGGTGAGCTGGTGGCTTTCGATCGCGGGCTCCTCTACGTGGTTCGCCGGGACGCCCCGCCCTGGATTCTGTATGACCAGGCCGGGACCCACCCGGCACGCCAGCGCGAAACCCGCGTATATCTCGACGGCGGGTATCTCCTCGACCCGTATTACCGGGCCTTCCTGGAGGGCACGCCCGCCTGTTTCTACACCGACGCGCCCGACGCCGCGAACGCGCCCGAGTGGGCGGGTCTTCAGCATGTTGCCTTCCTTGCACCGGTGTCCGATGGGGAGTGCCTGGTGCTCGTACTCCTGAGGGAGGAACGCTGCCCGCTTTTTTCGGCGGCGGAGCTGGGTCGTTATCGCGCGGTCCAGGGTGCGATTGGCGCCGCCCTGCGACTGCATTGGCGCAGCCACGCTGCCGCGCGCGTAGAGCGGCGCCTCCCGGTCACGCCGGAGGGTCTCCATCAGCGCGTCGAGGCAGCGCTCGATCGTTTTGGAGCGAGCAGCCTCACGCCGCGGGAGGCCGAAGTCGTGCGGCTCCTGCTGCGGGGGCATTCGACGCGGGCCGCGGCAGATCGGCTCGGGATCGCACCGGCGACGGCCGCACTGCACCGGAAGCGGGCCTATGCAAAGCTCGGCGTTCGCTCCCAGGCGCAACTCTTCTATCACTTCATTTGTTCGCTGTCGGCCGAGGGCGGTGTCGAAACGCGCTGCGACTCGTTTCAGGAGCCGCGGCTTCCCGCGGTGTCGGTCGGACCGTAATCCCGCCGGACGACCCAGACGACCCAGAACAACCACGTCGACGCGACCATGGCGATCATGGTCACTTGCCAGAAATAGACGTGGATGAGGTCGAACGATTCCCCCATGTATCGCCCTGCCACGAGCAGGAGGCAGATCCGCAGGATATTCATCGCGTAGATCATCGGAAAGCCGATGAGGAAGCCCAGCAGGGCCTTCGTCCAGGTCGTCGGGAAGGCGAGGAGGGCCGCACCGAGGAGCAGGGCCTCGTAGAGGCCGGTGCATTCTTCGATCACCATGACGACGAACGGGCCGAAGAAGACCCATTGGTCGTTGGTGAGCCGCACCTCCGACGATAGTGGGCTCATGATTGCGTACACGACCTCGGCGGTGAACTGCTCCATCACTTGAATCAAGGGAAGCAGGCGGGTCCGGAGCCGGGGGTAGCCGAGGGCGATCAGCACGAGGTAGAAGAGGAAGAACACGGCGAAGCGGGTCGTCGGCTGGGCCCAGAGCGCGCGCAGACGCGCTCCCGGGCGACGCTTCGGGCCGGGTGCACCGGCTCCGTTGGAGTCTGCCGCAGCTGTATCCGGGGTCACGGTCGTTGTTTCGCCAGGAGAGGACGCCACCGGATCCGTGCGCTACGGCTTGGATCCCTGTCTGGTGTCCAGAGGGTCAGCATAGTGCGACTGCGGTGGAGCCGCCCGGTTCGATGGAGTGGAGTGCTGGGGGCGCTCGTGTTGGCCTGTGGGCTGGGATTCTGGGGCTGCGGCTCACCCCAGAAGGCCGGGAAATCGCCTATCCGGGGCGCGGAGCGGGTTCTCGTGGCTCCCGTGAACCTGGCGGTACGCCTGCCGCCGATTCTCGAGGACGCCATCGACCCCGTGCGGGAGGCATTGATCGAGTACCTCCAGGGCCGCGGGGCCGAGGTTTCCCT
>JAYZFQ010000143.1:0-15269 GCA_036336695.1 Myxococcota bacterium | reverse complement strand
GACATGGGGGTTCGAAATGATGTCTTCGGGTCCGAGGCAGGGTCCGGCGGCGACGCCCCGCCCGCAGATATCGGCGCAGGCTTCGAGCTTGGTCCGCGTCGAGGCCCAGCCTTCGATGGCGGGCCGCACGACGGCTTCGAGCTGCTCGTTCCAGCCGTGGCGCGTGGCGAAGCGTTCGTCTTCGAGCCACTCCGGGTGCCCCACGATTTCTGCGACGAGAGCGAGGTGGTGGTCCCGTGTGGCCTGCAGGACAAACCAGCCGTCCTTGGCCCGGAAGGGCGCCACGATCCCGGCCACCCGGCCGGTGCGGCCGCGCACCCCCATGGACCAGAAGAAGGGCACGACGTCGGCCATCGCGACCATGGCATCGAACATGGCGACGTCGACGTGTTGTCCCCGGCCGGTCCGCTCGCGTTCGCGCAATGCGGCGAGCATGCCGATCGCTGCAAAGAGCGACGAGCCAATGTCGCCGAGGGCGCCTGCTGCACCGGGTCGCGGCGGTTCATTCTCGCGCCGCGCGGATTCGAGAAAGCCGCCCATCGCCTCGGCGACCACGGCGTAGGCGGGCCACGAAGCGAAAGGCGACTCGCCCAGATTCCCGAAGCCGGACACCGAGACGAAGATCAAGCCGGGGTGGAGTTTCGCGAGTTCCGTGTAGCCAATGCCGAGCCGGTCCATCGTACCGGGCTTGAAGTTTTCGCCGACCACGTCGTAGTGGGGAACGAGGCGCGTGAAGAGGGCGATGCCCTCCGGTTGTTTGAGGTCGATGCAGAGGCTCTTCTTGTTCAGGCGGTTGCGCAGGTAGGTGGCACCGACGTGTTCGCCGTCGATGTCTTCGACGAACGGCAGCGCGCCGCGCGCGGAATCGCCGCGAACCGGGTGCTCGACCTTGACCACCTCAGCGCCGAGTCGCGCGAGGAGTTGTGTCGCGTAGGGGAGGGCCTGCATCTGCTCGACGGCGAGGATGCGGATGCCTGCGAGCGGGCGGCCCGGGGCGAGGTCTGTCATCGGGAGTCTCCGTTCGCGGTGCGGTGTTGGCCCGCGTCGGGCGGACGAAGCGCGGATCTGCCGGTTCCGCTCACCAGCCCACGTTGACCAGAGGCAGGAAGGTGAGGGGCTTGCCCGCCCGGTTCACGTTGGCAACGCCGATCTGCACGCCGCGCAGCGCTTCGGCGAGGTTGACGGCGCCGACCTGGAGCCCGTGGACGACACCTGCGTCGTTCATGACGCCGATCTGGGTCCCCCGCACCTGTTCGAGGGCGCGGTTCGCCACGCCGATCTGGGCGCCGCGAAGGTGTCGCCCTACGCGGTTGATCATGCCGGCCTGAATTCCGTTTGCATCGAGATCGGCCACGTTGACGAGTCCGACCTGGAGCCCGGTCATGCGGTTCGTCACGTTGTTGAAGATGCCCAGGTTGATGCCCGACACGCGCTTCTGCGACCCGTGAATCACGTTGAAGGAAAGTCCGGTCACGGCCCAGTCCTCGGGGAAGATTTCTGCGCCGGCGAAGATGGAAATCTGGATCGGCGTGTAGCGCCAACGCGGTCCCTCTTCGCTGGCCGGACCTTCCCGCTCGATGCGCACGCTTTCTCCGCTCGTTTCGTCGGCGCCGGCCATGCCGCCCGGGGCTGCGCAGACGAGTGCGGCCAGGAGGAATCGGCGGAGCGTTGCTCGGGGAGCCGGGTTCGGCTGGTGCATGGATCGGGTTCCTTCGTCGCTGGAACGAGGTGCTCACGATACCACGCCCCGGGGTAAGCCCCGAGCCGCGTCCGGCGTGTCGCGATCTGTGCGATCATCCACCGGCGGACTCTCCGAGGAGGCGGATATGCACGATGTCGTGATTCGAGGCGGCACGCTGGTAGATGGGACGGGTACCGCGCCCCGGCGCGGGGATCTTGCCCTCGCGGGCGACCGCATCGTCGCCGTCGGCAGCGTCGAGGGGTCGGGTCGCCGGGAGATCGATGCCGACGGGCTGCTCGTCACCCCCGGGTTCGTGGATGTCCACACGCACTACGACGGTCAGGCCACCTGGGATTCCGAACTCGCGCCGTCTTGTTGGCACGGAGTCACCACCGCCGTCATGGGCAATTGCGGCGTCGGTTTCGCGCCGGCGAGTCCGGACAAACACGACTGGCTCATCGGCCTGATGGAAGGTGTGGAAGACATTCCCGGAACGGCGCTCGCCGAGGGCCTGAAGTGGGACTGGGAGAGTTTCCCCGAATACCTCGACGCGCTCGAACGCGTGCCCCACACCCTCGACATTGCGGCCCAGTTTCCGCACGGCGCGCTGCGGGCCTACGTCATGGACGAGCGCGGCGCCGATCACCGGGAAGTGCCGACCGAGGCGGAAATCGCCGAGATGGCGCGCCTCGTCCGCGAGGGAATCGAGGCCGGCGCACTCGGCTTCACGACGTCACGAACCCGGAACCACCGCACCGTCGATGGCGAACCCACGCCGAGCCTGACGGCGACGGCGCCTGAACTCTGGGGTATCGCCCGGGCTCTGGGGGAGGCCGGAAAGGGCGTCTTCGAAATCGTTTGCGACTTCACCGACCTGGAAGAGGAGTTCGCGCTGATCCGCGAAATGTCCGTCCAGAGCGGCCGCCTCGTTTCGATCAGCCTGGTCCAGACCGACGCCGACCCCGACCAGTGGCGTCGTCTGCTCGAATTGATGGAAGCGGCGAACCGCGAGGGCGCCACCCTGCGCGGCCAGGTCGCGCCTCGACCGATCGGCGTCATCATGGGTCTCGAAAGCACGCTGCACCCCTTCGTGATGCATCCGGCTTATCGTGAAGTCGCCGATCTCCCCTTGGAAGCCCGGGTCGCGGCCCTGCGCGACCCGGCGCGTCGCAAGCGCTTGTGCCAGGAGGATCGTGGCGAGGGGCCGTCGGGGGTGCTGGGTCCCTGGGAGCGACTGTTCGCCTTCCGAGACCCGCCCGACTACGAGCCGGATCCGAGCACTTCGATCGCCAGTCGTGCCCGTGACGCGGGCGTTTCTCCCACGGAACTCGCCCTCGACACGCTCCTCGGAGAAGACGGCCGCGCCCAGGTCTACTGGCCCGTGCTCAACTACAACGCCGGCAACTCGGACGTGTCCCGGGAGATGTTGCTCCACCCGCTTACCGTTCCCGGTCTGGGCGATGGCGGTGCCCACGTGAGCTTCATCTCCGACGCGAGTTTTCCGACCTATCTCCTCACTCACTGGGCCCGGGACCGCAGGCGTGGAGAGGGTCTGCCCCTCGAGTGGCTCGTGAAACGGCAGACCCGCGACACTGCGGAACTCGTGGGTCTCCGCGATCGGGGGCTCCTGGTCCCCGGCCTGCGCGCCGATGTGAACCTGATCGATTTCGACGCGCTCCGCGTGTTGCGGCCGGACATGCAGTACGACCTGCCGGCGGGCGGCAAGCGCCTGGTCCAACGCGCCGAGGGGTACCGCATGACCTTCGTTGCCGGCGAGGCGATTCAGGAGGACGGCGAGACGACCGGTGCCTTGCCGGGCAAGCTCGTGCGGGGAGCCCAGGAAGCGAGCTAGGTCGCGTGCGCGAACGAATTCTCGTGTCGGTTCCCTGGCTCCTGATTGCCGCCTTGGTCGCGGTGGATGGCTGGCAACTCTGGCAACTGAACTCGAAGCAGGCCATCGCCGACCGCTTCTCGATCGCGTGGAGCGACGATCCGAACACGTGGCAGGCCAACACGTGGTTTGGGATTCCGGCCTGGCAGAACCCGTTCGATGTCTGGGTGACCCAGGAAATTCTCTGGGAAGTGAAGCCAGACCTGGTGATCGAGGCGGGAACCCACCGCGGTGGGAGTGCGGCGCTCTGGGCCACGCTGATGGAGCAGATCAACCCGGAAGGCCGCATCGTCACGATCGACGTAAAGAACCAGTCCGAAGACGCCCGCCGGCTTCCCATCGTCCAGGAAAAGGTGGAGTTTCTCGTCGGGAGTTCGACCCACCCGAAGGTGGTGGAGGCGGTCACGCGCCGCGCCGAAGGAAAGCGGACCCTGGTGATTCTCGACTCCAACCACGCGCGGGACCACGTGCTCGAAGAGTTGCGGGCCTACGCGCCGCTGGTTCCCGTGGGTAGCTACATCATCGTGCAGGACGGCGCGGTGAACGGACATCCGACCTGGCCGGACTTCGGCCCCGGCCCCTACGAAGCCGTGGAAGCCTTTCTGGCGGAAAACGATGCCTTCGAGCCCGACCGCTCCCGGGAGCGACACCTCATGACTTCGAACCCGATGGGCTTCCTCAAGCGAGTTCGCTAGGCGGTCGACTCTACTGCGCGTCCCGTCAATAGAACTGGGCGGCCCAGGCGCGGAATTCGGCGATGGGACCGTCGCCGTCGCAGAGCAGCGGTGACGACCGGAACTGCTTGTTCTCCCAGATCGTGAAGTCCTGGGTGGCGACGACGGCGTGTTCGTCCATGTAGGCGCGAAGTTCTTGGCGCAGCGTTTCCGCGTCGCGGTCGCCGCGCCGGGCGATCACGCCCATGCGCACCCGCGTCGTTTCCGCATCGATCGGCGTGAGTCCCGTCGCTACGACGGTTTCGAAGTGGCCGCGCTGGCGCAGCCAGCTGTAGCCCAGGCCCCAGTTCTCTCCCTCGATCACCAGGTCGTCGTTGAGGCCCTCGAGGGTGCTGACGGATTTGCTCGTGCCGACTCTCCAGGTGTACACCCCGGCCCGGAAGTCGTGAGCGCGGTCTTCGGGCATCGCCATGCCGTGCACGCGCTCGAAGTGGGGCCAGTCGATGCCGTTTTCCGCCATCTCCTGCGGATGGGTCTTCAGGGTCCACTCCGAGCGAAGCCACGGGCGCAAGAATTCCGGGTCGTGCCATTCCGGGATGTCCGGAAGCTCGAATTCGGGGGGCTCGCCCGATGCGTGGTACCAGGCGAAGACCATGCCGTTGCGCTCGACCACCGGGTAGCTCTCGATGCGCGCCTGCTGCGGAATGCGTTTCGCGTAGGGAATCGCGGCGCACGTTCCATCGGTGCGCCAGCGCCAGCCGTGGAAGGGGCACTGGAGGGTGTCGCCCGCGACGGTGCCACCGATGCCGAGGTGGGCGCCCAGGTGCGGGCAATGGGCGTCGAGCACCGCGGCTTTGCCCGCGTCGCTGCGAAACGCGACCAGGTCGCGGTCCAGGGCTCGGAGGGGCAGGACCGCGCCGGGAGCCAGCTCGTCGGAGTAGGCGAGCAGGTACCAGCTGTTCGGGATGCCGAAGGGAAAGCGCGCCATGACGGGCCAGGGATTGCCGAAGGGGAAAGCGGGCTAGGCCGTGGCGATGTCCTCGAGCTTCGGGCCGATCTTGGCGGTGGCTTCCTTCACCGCTGCACGGTCGAAGCCGAAGACATCGAGGGCGTTTTCTCCGAGCATCGCGCGTGTCTCGTTCTCGGCAACCGTGCCGAAGGTGGCCCGGAGCTTTTCGGCCGTGTGGGGCCAGGTGCCCTCCATGTGCGGGTAGTCCGAGCCCCACATCAGCTTGTCGACGCCGACCTGGTCGCGCAGGGCGCAGTCCTCGGGGCTCAGCATGGAGGCGCCGATGTAGCACTGGCGCTGGAAGTACTCGGTCGGGCGGAGAGTGAGATCGGCGTGGAAGTACTTGAACAGCGGCATGTCGTACTGGCGCTCGAACATCCGCAGGGTTTCGAGAATCCAGGAGCAACCCTGTTCCGTCATCACGAGCTTCAGGTTCGGGTAGCGCTCGAAGACGCCGGCCCAGAGGAAACAGGTGAACGGGCGGTGGGCGAACCACGCCACTTCGCTGATGAACATGGCCGTGGCGGCCGGCCCGTCGCCGTAGTCGAACGCCCAACCCGAGTGGGTATGCACGGGCATTTCGAGTTCTTCGCAAACTGCCCAGAGCGGTTCGTAACGCGAGTCGTGGTAGTAGGGATTGTCGCCCGTACCCGATGGAAGCATGATGCCGCCCCACAAGCCCATTTCCTTCGCGGAGTGCACTTCCTTCACCGCGACGTCGAGGTCTTCGATGGTGATGAGCGCGATGCCGGCGCGTCGGCCCGGGTTCGCCTGGCACAGGTCGGCGAGCCAGCGGTTGTAGGCGCGCATGCCTTCGAGGTTCTGGGCCGGGTCGACCGGCGTGCGGTATTGCATGAGACCGGCGCCGAACGGCGCCATCTGGGGAAAGATCACCTCGCCGGCAATGCCGTCGCCTTCGAGTTCGCGCAGCCGCGTGTCCGGGTCCCACTCGCCCTCGATTCCGCCGGCCACGACCGACTCGTTCTTCTCGTGCGCGTCCTGGGCCTCCTCGTCGAAGAACGTGCCGCGGCGTTCCTCCATCTCCGCCTCGAACGCCTTCCACCACGTCTCGTAGGCGTCGTGGAGTTTCGTGGGGAGATACTTGCGGTAGGTCTCGGGCTGGGCGCCGGCGTGGCAGTCGGCGCTGATGATGGTCACGTTCGACATCGGGTCTTCCCTTTCGGAGTGGGCGCGGCGAAGGGGGTGCCGGGGGGCGTCGCGAAGCCCGCCCCCCGGCTGCGTTCCTCTAGCGGTTCTTGCGCGGGCCGCCCATTTCGCCGGGCCAGCGCGAGCCGCCGATCGTGTCGGCGTGGGGCCAGAAGGCATCCGGGTCGAGGGGGCTTTCGAGCGTGATCTCGCGCCCGAGCCAGGTCGGCGTGTCGAGGATGACCGACACCATTTCGCGCTGGGGCAGGAGTTCCGCGATCGGATCCCAGGGGCTCTCGAGGAGCCGCAGTTGCCCGTCCACGTCTTCGCGGTAGGTCGTGCCGTAGGTGCTGTGCACCTTCACCACGTGGGGCGGGAAGTCGTAGCTCTTCTCCGCGCCGCCGACTGCGCGCGACACCTTCACCCACCACTCGTTCTCTTCGTACTGGGGCCGGTCCGGGTTCGGTCCCGTGACCGTGCCCGAGAACTCGACGAAGGTGTAGCCCTGGTGGCTGCACCGAGCCGTCACCTGGTTGCCCATCCGGTAGTAGGTGACGTCGCACGGAAACTTCGGCTGGCCGTTCATCTCCTTGCTGATGAACACGGCCGACTCCTGGTCGATGCCGTAGCCGATGGCGTACATGCCGGGCGTGCCGCGGTAGTCGGCGTCGACGGTCATGAAGATGCCGTATTCCGGCTCGTTGGGAACCGGCACGTTGTAGATGTTGAGGTGCACGTTCGGCTCCTTGCCGGGGTCGATGCCCGGAGGCAGGAGTGCGGCGATCTTCTCCGCATCGGTGCGATAGGTGATCTTGAGGATCGGCCAGCCGGCAATGTCGCCGGGGTTGATCTTCGGGGCGTCGTCGGACATCGGGGATCTCCTTGTCGTGTTACTCGAACAGTTTCTTTTCGGGACCGATTCGCGCCACGATCGGCGCGAGTTTTTCTGTGTCGAGGCCGTAGAACCGCGCCGCGTTGCCGCCGAGAATTGCGGCGATGTCGGCTTCGGGCAGGCCGTGGAGCGATTCGACCATCTGCTTCTGGGTGGCGGGCCAGGCGCCTTCGGGGTGGGGGTAGTCGCTGCCCCACATCAGGCATTCCAGGCCGATCGCCGCGCGTTCCTCGGCTTCCCGCCGCGCCAGGACCGAAGCTCCCACGGCCACGTTGCGGTAGAAGTACTCGCTCGGCTTGAGCTTCAGGTGGCTCGTGTAGTCGCCCATCTTGGCGTTGGTGTGATGGGCGGTGGCGCGGTGGTCGAGAAGCTTCAGGTACTCGGGCACCCAGATGCACGAGCCTTCGGTCAACGCGGCGCGCAGGGTCGGGAAGCGCTCGAACACGCCGCCCCAGATCATGAAGGTGACCGGGCGCACCAGCCACCAGCACACCTCGGAGACGTAGATCCCGACGCCGCCGGTCGCGAGGGAGCCGTCGGGCTCCATGGCGAAGTAGTCGGTCTGGGGCCCCGGACCCGAGTGGAAGTGGACCACGAGGTCGTTCTCGACGCAGGCGGCCCAGAGCGGGTCGTAGCAGCGCAGGTGATAGGGCGGGCGGTTGCCCCACATCACGGGGAGCAGGATGCCGCGGAGTCCCTGCTCCCGCGCCCAGTGCACCTCGCGCACGGCTTCTTCCACGTCCCAGAGCGCCGGCACCACGGCCAGGCCGATGTGACGCTCCGGCGCCATCTGGCACAATTCCGAGACCCAGCGGTTGTGGGAGCGTGCGCCGGCCCACTGCAGTTCGGGCTCGACGCCTTCGGTGGCCAGGCCGAGGCCGGCCTCGAAGGGCGGGCTGTTGAACTCGGTCACGCCATCGGGAAACACGACTTCGGCCGCGATGCCGTCGCCGTCGAGAACTTCGATGCGCCGGTCGTGGTCCCAGGCGCCCGTCAGCAGGTCCCAGTTGTCGCGCTTCCAGACCTTGTTGAACTCATCCACCAGGAAGAGCCGCTCCATTTCCTGACGCTGCTTTTCCTGGGCGGCGAGTTCGGTGTCGAAGCGTTCGCGGTACTGGGGATCGAGGTAGTCGCGGTACTGGGCCGGCGGAAGCCCGGCGTGGCAGTCGGACGACACGGTGAGGAAACGGTTCATGCTCTCCCTCTCTTTGGAGCCAGCGTGCTTGCGAGAAAGCGCGCGGCCGATGCGGCGCGTTCGCGCACCGGGTAGTCGTCGAAGTGGAGCCAGCTCAGCGACAGGAAGGCGAAGCTGCTCGAAACCACTTCGGCCAGGGTTTCGACCGGGACATCGTCGCGCACGCGCCCCTCTTCGACGGCGCGGCGCAGGAAGGCCTGGAACGCGGCGTGGAAGCGGCGGTCCCGGTCTTCGGGCGAATCGGTGTAGGCCAGGGTCTGCACGCGGCCCATGAGTTCGCGGCGGCCGGGCGAAAGTTCCTGGAACGTCTGGGCGCCGCCTTCGAAGAGCAGGATCAGGAGGTCTTCGATGGTGCCGGGTTGCTTGGAGAGTTCTTCCAGGCGCTCGACCATCCGCGCGAGGGCGCGGTCGGCGAGTTCCCGTAACAGGTCGAGCTTGGTCGGGAAGTGGTTGAAGAAGGTTCCGTAGGCGACATCGGCGCGCTCGCAGATTTCCGCGACCTTCGTCTCGTCGTAGCCGCGCTCCTCGAAGAGCGTCTCGCCGGCCGCGACGATGCGCTCGTAGAGTTCGAGGCGCCGCCGGTCGCGGCGGTTGAGGGGGATCTCTCCGGCGTCCTCGGACACGAAGAAATTGTACTCGAGTACAAGTTAGGATTTCAATCACTCATTTTGCGGCCGCTCCACCGGGTATGCTGGCCCGATGAGCCTCCGCGTCGACGATCTACTGGGCAAGCTGAGCCGCGAGGAGAAGGCCGATCTGGTGACCGGGCTCGACATGTGGCGGACGCGCCCGGTCGAGCGGCTCGGTATCCCGCCGATGAAGCTCACCGACGGTCCCAACGGCGCCCGGGGCGATGGGATGATGGGCACGGGCACCGAGACCGCCTGCATTCCCTGCGCAGCGGTGCTCGGCGCGACGTGGGACGTGGAACTGGTCGAGCGCCTGGGTCGACTCCTCGGCGACGAAAGTCGCGCCAAGGGTGCTTCGGTGCTGCTCGCGCCGACGATCAATCTTCACCGTTCGCCCCTGGGCGGGCGGAACTTCGAGTGTTTTTCGGAAGACCCGGTGCTCTCGGGCTGCTTGGCGGCGGCCTTCGTGCGCGGGGTCCAGTCCTGCGGCGTTGCGACGACGCCGAAACACTTTGCGGCCAACGATTCCGAGTTCGAACGCAACACGATCGATGTGCAGGTGGACGAGCGGACGCTGCGCGAGGTGTACCTGGTGCCGTTCGAGCACGCCGTGAAGGACGGCGGTGCGTGGGGCGTGATGAGCGCCTACAACCGGCTGAACGGCACCTTCTGTTCGGAACACGCGTGGCTCCTGGAGCGGGTACTCCGCCAGGAGTGGGGCTTCGATGGCTTCGTCGTTTCCGACTGGTTTGCCGCCCGGTCGACGGCCGCATCGCTGCAGGCGGGTCTCAGCCTCGAGATGCCGGGCCCGGGTCGTTTCTACGGTCGCGAAGCGCTGGCCGAGGCGCTCGGGGCCGGCGAGGTCACCGAGGCCGAACTCGATCGCATCGTCGGGGATGTGCTGCGCACTCTCGAGCGCACGGGTTTGCTCGACGCGGGTACTGCCCTCGGCGACGGCGAGGAGCAGCGGCTCGACCGCCCCGAGGATCGCGCACTCTGCCGGGAAGCGGCGGCCGCCGGCACGGTCCTGCTCACGAACGACGGAACCCTGCCGCTCGATCCCGGCACGCTGGGGTCGATCGCCGTGATCGGCCCCAACGCGCGCACCGCGAAGGTGATGGGGGGCGGTTCGGCGACGGTTCGTGCCTACCGGGCGGTGAGCCCGCTGGAAGCGCTCGAAGCGCGCTTCGGGGCAAGCGTCGACGTCCGGTACGCCCGGGGTTGCGACATCGACCGTGCGGTTCCCTCCCTCGCGCCGCCGCTCCTGGCGGGAGAATTCGACGTCGCGTTTCACGCGGGTTTCGATCTCGCGGGAGAACCGGTGGCATCGATGACGGTTCCGACCGGCCGCTTTGCCTACCTCGGCGAGCCGGCGCCCGGCGTGCCCCTCGACGCGTTTTCGTTCCGGGCCACGGGCCGGATCCTGCCGACGACGAGCGGCGCCCACGCCCTGCGCATCGTCCAGAGCGGCCGAACCCGGGTGCTGCTCGATGGCGCCGTCGTTCTCGACGCCACCGAGGGCGAGTACGCGCGCGGCGACGAGTTCTTCGGTCTCGCGTCGGAAGAAATCGGGGCCGTCGTCGAACTGGAGGCGGGTCGCCCGGCCGAGATCGTGCTGGAGTACTCGAACCGGGACTCGCTCCTGTTGAACTGGCTGCGCATTGGCCTCGTGTCGCTCGTGGAAGAGGATCTACTCGGCGAGGCCGAAGCGCTTGCAAAGGCGTGCGACGTCGCCCTCGTCGTCGTGGGAACGAACGACGACTGGGAGACCGAGGGGCGCGACCGCGACCAGTTCGCGCTTCCCGGCGACCAGCCCGAGCTGATCCGCCGCGTGGCCCGGGCGAACTCGCGCACCGTGGTCGCCGTCAACACGGGGGGCATCCACGGGCTGGACTGGCTGGACGCACCGGCGGCGGCACTGCAGGTGGGCTTCGGCGGCCAGGAACTCGGCGACGCTCTCGTCGACGTGCTCGTCGGCGACGTCGACCCGGGCGGGCGCATGCCGACCAGCGTTCCCGCCCGCTACGCGCACCATCCCGCCCTGGCCAACTACCCGGGTGAGAACTCGGTCGTTCGCTACGGCGAGGGGCTCTTCCTGGGTTATCGGGGTTACGATGCCCGGGAAATCGAGCCCGCGGTCGCCTTCGGCCACGGCTTGTCCTACGCGACGTTCGACTGGTCGCCGCCGCGGGGACCCGCCGAGGCGACGACCGACCTGGGCGCTCCGCTCTCCGTGGAGATCGACGTGACCAACACGAGCGATCGCCCGGGGTGGGAGGTGGTGCAACTCTACGTCGAGCCTCCCAAAGCGCGCTTGCAGCGACCGCTTCGCGAACTCAAGGGCTTTGCCAGGCTCCACCTCGCTCCCGGCGAGACGAAGACCGCGCGGATCGAACTCGGGCGCCGTGCGTTCGCCTATTTCGACACGGGCGATTCCACCCTCGAAGCCTTGCAAGCGGCTTCGCCCATTCCGACCGACCCCAACCCCGCGCTGCGCACCGAGCCCGGGTGGTACGTCGAGCCGGGGCGCTACCGCCTGGTGCTCGGTCGATCGTCGCGGGATCCGTTGGCCACCCTCGACCTCGAGCTTGCCGGCGACGCGACCCACGCGCCCGCCTGACGCCTTGGGCGCAACTCCGGGGCGGCGTCAGGCCTTGGCCACGAAGGGGAGCGACGTGTAGCGCCGGGTGTAGGCCCCGCCGGCGAAGGTCCCGGCGTCGGGATCGACGGCGAAGTCCGGGCAGCGCTTGAGCAGTTCTTCGACGGTGATGCGTCCCTGGAGGCGGGCCAGCGCCGCGCCGATGCAGTGGTGGGGGCCGTAGCTGAAGGTCACGTGGCGCCGGATCTTCCGGTTGACGTCGCAGGTTTCCGCGTCGTCTCCGAACTCGCGCTCGTCACGGTTCGCCGAGCCGTAAAGGAGCATCACCTTCCGGCCCTCGGGGATCGTGGTGCCTTCGATCTCGACATCCCGGGTCACCGTGCGCGTGAGGCCCTGGACGGGGGCGGTGAGGCGGAGGAATTCCTCCACCGCGTTCGGAATGCGCGTCGGGTCTGCGAGGAGCTGGGCCCGCTGCTCCGGGTGGCGCGTCAAGATCTCGAGGGTTCCGCCGAGCAGGCCCGTCACGGTGTCGTTCCCGCCGGTCACCATGGTGAACGCCATGCCGAGAAGTTTGGCCATCGAGACCTCTTCGCCCGTCTTGAGGCGTCCGAGGATCAGGGCGGACAGCATGTCGTCCCGCGGTTCGGCGCGGCGCTTCTCGATCAGCGCGGCGAAGTAGCCGAAGAGGTCGGCGACCACTTCCTTGGCGTCGAGCAGTTCGCCCTCGGCGTTGGCGTCGACGGTCGCGTTCGTCCACTGGTCGAAGCGGTAGCGGTCGTCGTGGGGAACGCCGAGGGAATGGGCGACGACGAAGCTCGGTAGCGGCTTGAGGAGCTCCGCGACGATGTCCGCCTCGCCCGCGGCTCGCAGGGCTTCGACGCGTTCCACGACGAACTCGCGCACCATCCGGTCGAGCGTCTTGACCTGCTTCGGGGTAAAGCGCTTGACGGCGAGCTTGCGCAGGTCGGTGTGTGCGGGCGGGTCCATCATCACGATGGGCGACTCGAGACCGATCTTTTCCATGTCGCCGTAGTTGATCGTGAGCCCAGAGGCGGAAGAGAACGTCGCGGCGTCGACCGCGGCCTGGAAGACGTGGCCGAACCGGGAAAGGACGTAGTAGTCGTCGCCTTCCCCGTTGTCGGGAACGTGGTGCACCGGGTCTTCGTCCCGGAGCCGCTTGTACATGGGGAAGGGGTCGCGCCAGCGTTCTCCGCCGCAGGGCTCGAAGGAAGCGGGGGGCATGGGGCCTCCGGGGTGTTCCAGACCCTGTGTAACAGAGTTCGGAATTTGTTCAAAAAGACGCGGGTTGCCGGGTTCCCCGCGGTTCGCCGCGAGTAGAATGGGCGGCCCATGGATGGATCCTCCTCGAATCGGTGCTGCCCTCGAAGTTCCGCGGGCGCGGGCGGGCTCCGGCCGTGACGGCTGCGGTCGAGACGAAGCGCATGGCCCTGGGCGACCAGGAGCTCAGCTACAACGAGCTCGACGGCGGCGACCGGCCCTTCGTGTTGTTGCACGGCCTGACCGGGCACCGGGACGATTTCCTGCCGCGCCTGCCCGATCTCGCCGATCTCGGTCGGTTGCTCGTGCCGGACCTCCGCGGGCACGGAGACTTCACCCACACCGGGCGCGAGGAGGACTACACCTTCGCGCAACTCGTCGAAGACACAGTCGCGCTGCTCGACGCTTGGGGTATCGAGCACTGTGACCTGCTGGGCCATTCCTTTGGCGGCATGGTCGCCTTGCGCTTCGCGTTGGCGTACCCCGAGCGGGTCGACTCCCTGATCCTGATGGATACGGCGCCTTCTTCTCCTGCGGGCTACACCCCTGAGATGTTCGAGAAGGCGGGCGCGATCGCGCGTTCGCGGGGCATGGTGTTCCTCCAGGAAATGGTGGAGAAGTCGACGCGCGGCCGGGTGGATCTTTCTCCCTCGGATCGCCACGTGGAAGACTGGGGCGACGCCTATTGGCCCCACCATCGTCGTCGTTATGCGGCCATGGACCCGGTGGGTTACTGGGGATTGGGGCTCGCCATGGTGCGCCAGGAATCCCTGGCCGATCGCCTCGGAGAGATCCGGTGCCCGACGACGATCCTCGTCGGCGAGGACGACGAGTCCTTTCTGCCGGGCGCGGACGCGTTTGCCGCGGGCATCGACGGTGCGGTCCGTGAGACCATTCCCGGTGCCGGACACCACCCGCACATGGAAAATCCGCCGGTCTGGCTGGCGGCCGTTCGCGCGCACTTCGCGCGGCGCGGTCCGGGTGCCGGCGTCGGGTGACTTCCAGCTACCCGAACCTGCTTTCCCCGGGTCGCATCGGTTCCCTCGCCCTGCGCAACCGCATCCTGATGTGTCCCATGGGCGACAACCAGGCCAGCGCCGACGGGGACGTGACCGAGCAGCAGGTGGCCTATTTCGAGGCGCGGGCGCGGGGCGGCGCCGCGTTGCTGCTGGTCGGCTCGGTGGGGGTGACGGCGCCCGAAGGCCTGGCGAGTCCGAATCAGGGCGCGATCGGCCAGGAAGACTCCGTCGCCGGCTGGGCGCGCCTGGCCCGGGCCGTGCATGCCCACGGCGCCTGTCTCGGGCTTCAGCTGGTGCACAACGGCAAGAATGCGGTCCGAGACATCGTGGCCGGGCGTCCTCTGTGGGTGCCTTCATTGCCGGGTCCGGCCAGGGCCGACCCGTTGATGGGCATGCTCACTCCCGATGAAGTTGAAAAGATGGGAACCCCCGCCCAGGTCCAGGGCGGCAAGGTCGTGTACCGGGAGATGACCCGAGACGACATCGCGCACATGGCGTCGACCTACGCGGCCGCCGCCGAACGTGCCCAGCGCGCCGGTGTCGACGCGATCGAACTCCACGCCGGGCACGGGTACCTGATCGATGCCTTCCTCTCGCCCACCACGAACTTTCGGGACGACGAGTACGGCGGCCCGGTGGAAAACCGCGCCCGGTTTCTCGTCGAGATCCTGGCCGCGGTGCGCGAGCGGGTCGGGCCCGGGTTTCCCGTCTGGTGCCGCATCAACGGGGAGGAGTACTTCACCGAGGGGCAGACCTGTGGAGACGCCGTGCGAGTGGCGCAACTGGCCGAAGCGGCCGGTGCCGATGCCATTCACGTGAGCGCCTACGCCGACCCGGCCCGGGCGATCGGCTACAGCGAGGCCCATGCCACCCACACGCCCGGTCGCTTCCTGGAGCACGCTGCGGCGGTGAAGGCGGGCGTCGGCGTGCCGGTCATCGCGGTGGGGCGCCTCGATCCGGAACGGGCCGAGCGTGTGCTGGCCGAGGGCCGGGCGGATTTCGTGGCGATGGGCCGCAAGTTGCTCGCCGACCCCGAACTCCCGAACAAGCTGGCAGCGGGGGCGCCCGAAAGCGTGCGCCCGTGCTTGTATCACTACCGTTGCATCAGCCAGATCTTCGTGAGCAGCAGCGTGTCGTGTGCCGCGAACGCGTTTACCGGACACGAAGCGGCGCTTTCCCTGGAAGCGGCCGCTTCCCCGCGCGCGGTGCTCGTGCTGGGGGGCGGTCCCGCCGGCATGGAGGCGGCGCGTCTCGCC
>JAYZFQ010000142.1:0-8082 GCA_036336695.1 Myxococcota bacterium | reverse complement strand
CGTAGAGGTCTCGGCGTCCGTCGCCGTCGAGGTCTGCAATCCCGGCGACACTCACCCGCCCGGGCGCCGGGAACTCGACCACGCGAAACGGAGCGGCTGCTCCGGTGTCGTTCCCCGCGGCGGGAAATCCGAGAACGCTCAGCAACAGGAGGGCGAGTCCGCGCATGGCGTCCTTGAGATAGCGCGTCGGCGTCCAGGCTTCGATAGAGTGGCCCGATGGATCTCGGCTTGTGCGGACGTCGGCTGCACACTCGGGTTTCTTCGCCGACCCTTGGCAAGGGCATTTCGGGACACCGGGAGGCAGCGGCGGGCGGTGTGCCCGGCCCCGCGCGGTAGGGTGTGGGCTCGAACGTGGCGCTCGCGCATGTTCCACGTACTGGCGAGCGTTGGCCTTCTGGTCCTTGCGGCCCTGGTCGTCGGCCTGGCGGGTGGTCCGCTTACGACGAACGACCTCTGGTGGCACCTGGCACACGGGCGCGCCTATGCGGCTTCCGGGCCGTGGTTGGCGTCCGATCCCTGCCTGGCAACTGCGGTTTCGGTTCCCGAGCCCCATCAGTGGCTCTTCGCGCTGGCTGCGCACGGCGTCGAGCGGGGACTGGGGCTGCACGGCCTCCGCTTGCTCCATGCCCTCGCGGCGGTCGGGATCCTGTGGTTGGCCTTCGCGCGCTTCCGGCACGCGGCCGGGCGCCTCGTGCCGGCATGCTTCGCAACGGCCGTCTTCCTGGTTCTCTCCTGGTACCGGGTGGTTCAACTCCGGCCCGAACTCTTCACCATCCTCGCCACGCTGCTGCTCTGCATGCTGCTGTTCGAACCGCGGCTGCCCTCCTGGAGACGAGTTTTCGCCGCCGTCCTGCTCCTGGCCGTATGGGCCAACGTCCACGCCGCCTTCCTGGTGGGTCCATTGCTCATTGCCGCGGCGGGTGCAGGCGTACTCGTGCGCTGGATCTTCGGAGACGCCGCCCTCGAACGCCGGCGCGCCGGCCGCCTCGCTGCGACCCTGGTGCTCGGGTTGTTGGCGGCCCTCGCGAATCCACGGGGTGTCGGGCAACACCTGGCCTTTCTGTCGGCCGCGGAGCACGGCGGCATCTGGGCGGTCGTGGATGAGTGGGCACGCTTCGACCCCTTTGCACACACGAATTTCTATCCCGCGGTCAGCCCGCTCGCGTGGTGGACCACCGATGCCCTGATTGCCGGTTTCGTTGTGATTGCCGTGATCGGCGGATTCCGGTTCGCCCGGGTGCCTTCGGCTGCACGCCTCGACGAAGTCGACCCGGTGAAGCTGGCGCTCGGAATCGCCGGCATCGTGGCCATGCTGACGTCGATCCGGTTCCTGTGGCTTGCGGTCTTTCCGCTTCTGTTCGTGTTGTGTGCCCTGCGCCGCTGGCCGGCGGTGCGACTCGACCCCGTGCTGGCCGGCGCGACGCTCCTGCTCGCGGCGACCTACCCCTGGTTCGGCGGGTTCGAAGCGCTGGCATCGCTCCAGACCCGGAGTGCACGATCCTGGTTCGAAGAGGCCTATACGGGGCGGCGTTTTTTCGACGAAGGCGTGCGTTTCCTCGAGGCTACGGGTGTCCGCGGAAACCTGTTTCACACCCATGCGATGGGCGGAATGTTGTGTCACCGCCTCGGCCCGGACGTGCGCACCTTCGTCGACGGCAGCATGAACTTTCCGCCCGAGGTGAGCCGCGACTACCAGAACGTCAACACGGACCGGGGCACGCGCGTCGGCGAGAACCGCCTCGACGTGCTGGACCGGCACGAGATCGATTTCTTCTTTGGCGTCGGCGTTCCCATGGGCGGGGAGCGAACCGACGAGTCGGGCGTCTATACGGCGGCGAGCCTCGACGGCGCAGGAGACTGGATTCCCGTCTCCCGCTCCCTGCGTCACGCCATCTACGTCAAGCGGGATCCGCGCAACGCGGAAAACCTTCGCCGCATCGCCGAGTGGTATGCGGCGCAGGGTGTGCCATTCGACGCACGCTCGGGGCTGGATCCGGGCGCTGTCATCCGTGCGCGACCCGGGTGGGCCGAAACGGAGGGGCTGGTGCCCCAGGGCTACGGGGAGTTGCTCGCGGCCGCCGCACCGGCGAGCGCTCGGCGAGTCGGCGCGCTCGAGGCGCTGGGTCTCGGGTACGCCCTGGTCGGGGCCTACGAGGAGCAGGTCGCCAACGATCGCGTGGCGGTGGCGCTCCGACCCCGCGCACCGGCGCCTCGCCGTCGCCTCATCTATGGCCTGCTTCGCCTGGGGCGCTTCGAAGCAGCGCGCCGAGAGGCGGCCGCCCTCTTGCGCCTGGCGCCGGACGACCCGCGCTCCCGTGCTTTTGTGCGCGCTGCCGAGTCCCCGGCGCCGCACATCGTGAACGGTCTACCGCTCCTCGTCAGTCGGAACCCGCTCCGGCAGTAGGTTTCGGCGGTTGGGGCAGGAACGCGCTAGTTCGTTCGCAGTAGGCGGCGTAGTCCGGTTTGCGAGACAGGGAGCGTTCCAGCATCGGCACGCCCGAGACGCGGAGCAGCAGCCACGTCATCGCGATCGGACTGAGGATGGTGAAGATCACGCCCGGGTTCGGGAGAGCGACGAGGAAGATGCCCCACCACGCGCAGGCATCTCCAAAGTAGTTCGGGTGTCGCGTATAGCGCCAGAGACCGCGGTCCATGACCCGCCCTTCGTTGCGCGGGTCGGCCTTGAAGCGAGCGAGTTGCCAGTCGCCGACGGCTTCGAAGAAGAGGCCGACGGAGAACACCACCACACCAACCAGGACGAAGAAACTGCTTGCCTCTCCGGGGCCGCGCAGTCCCTGGGCGACGAGAACGGGCAGGGCAACGAACCACTGGAGAAAGCCCTGGAGCCCGAAGACCGCGAAGAGGCTCCACAGGGCAAACCGGTCCGGTCGTCTTCGCCGCATGGCGGCGTACCGTCGGTCTTCTCCGTGTCCGATGTTGCGCCAACCGAGGTAGACCCCGAGCCGGAGGCCCCAGAGGCAGACGAGGACGGTCAGGATCCCATCCGGGTGCGGAGATATGGCGTGGGCCGCGAGGGCGAGAAGCGCGAAGCCGGGTCCCCACCAGATGTCGACGATGCTGGCGTCGTTCAGGCGCAGGCTCAGCAGCCACAGCGCGAACATCGCGGTCCAGGCGATGCCCAGGAAGCCGGCCAGATTCCAGGTCAGTTCCACGATTCCTCCGAGGGTTCGACGAGTCGATGTCGTTGGAGTTTGCCGGATGCGGTCCTTGGAAGTGAAGCCACGCAGTGAAAGCGCACCGGTACCGCGTAGCCGGCGAGGCGGTCGCGACAGAAACGAGCGAGCCCTTCGGCGTCCAGCGGGCGCTTGCCACGGGGAACGACCCACGCGACGGGCCGGTGGCCATACGTTTCGTCGCGTGCACCCGCGACGCCCACATCGGCCACGCCGGGATGCTCGAGAAGCGCCGCTTCCACCTGGGCCGGGTAGACGTTCTCGCCTCCCGACACCACGAGATCCGCGCGGCGATCGAAGACGCGAAGCCGCCCCTGGGAATCGAGGGCGCCGATGTCTCCGGTGCGGAGCCACCCGCCGGCCAGGACCCGAGCGCTTTCTTCCGGGCGTCGCCAGTATCCGGCCGTTACGGTGTTGCCCCGCACCCAGATCTCTCCTGAAGTTTCGGGTGCCACGGGTCGGCCCCGTTCATCCACCACCCGGATGGAGACCCCGGGAAGCGGCGTCGCGCCCGCTTCCGGATCCTCGTCCGGCCGCCGCGTTGCCACCTGTGCGGCTGCTTCCGTGAGCCCATAGGTGGGTGCCACGGGCCACCCGAGTTTCGCGGCGCGTTCCAGCAGGGCGGGCGGAGCGCTTGCTCCCCCGATCAAGACGACGCGCAGCGTTGCTGGCGCCCGGCGGTCGCCGCGTGCATCGAGCAGGCGTGCGAGGAGCGTCGGAACCAACGACACGTGTGTGATGCCCCGGGAGTCCAGGGCGCGATTCGCGCGGGCCGCGTCGAAGTCTGCGTGGATCTCGCACGGGACCACCTGGCTCGCGGCTCGCAGGAGGATCGAAAGTCCACCCACGTGGTAGAAGGGCAGGCACGCGAGCCACTGGTCGTCGGTGTGGGTGCCCAGGTGCAAGGCCGACGCTTCCACGGCCGCCCGCAAGTTGGCGTGGGTGAGCACGGCGCCCTTGGGCGTGCCGGTCGTGCCGGACGTGTACAGCAGGAGCGCCGGTGTTTCGTACCCGAGCCCGGGCGTCGCGGGGGAAGCGCCGGCCCGGAGGGCCGGGAAATCCCGGGCGGGGGTTCCCGTAGTGCGCGCTGCCCGGACCACGACGGAAGACGAGCGGTCCCCGGCGTGAAGGACGAGACGCGGGGTCGCGTCGGCGAGTACGTGAACGAGTTCGGCTTCGGTCTGGCGCCTGTGGAGCGGCAGGAGAATCGCGTCGCGACGATCGACGGCGTGGAGCAGGGTGGCGAAGGCGATCCCGTTCGGCAGGTGTGCCGCCACGACGTCGCCCTGTCCGATCCCACGGTCGCCGAGCCACGCGGCCAGGGCGTCGGCCCCCGCGGCCAGTTCGGCGCGGGTGCGTATCGCGTCTTCCTGCCGGAGTGCCGGGGCCTCCGGTGCGTCGGCCGGGTCGAGCCAGGGGGAGCGGGCGTTCATGCCGTCACCTCGATGGGCCGGCCCCGTGCGAGTCGCGCCATGGCCTCCCGATCGGGGACCAGTCCGAGCCCGGAGTCGTGCGGGACCGGGATCGCGCCGGCGTGCGGCGCTGCGCCGGAGGCCAGGTCGTCGGCGAGCAGGGCGCCGGTGGCCAGCCCGGAAGCGTGGCGGGACGGGGGCAGCGCAGCGGCGAGGTGCAGCGCACCGGTGCGCCCGATCGCCGTGTCGAGAAAGCTCGTAATCAACACCTCGATTCCCGCCGCGCGGGCACGCTGCACGATGGCGAGAGCGCGGCCGAGGCCGCCCACCGCCGCAGGCTTGACGACGAGCACGTCGGCTGCGCCCGCGCGGAGCACCCGCTCGGCGCTCGGCACGTCGCGCACGGCCTCGTCGGCGGCCAGGGGAATCGCGCTCGTCCGGCGCAGGCGCGCAGCGGCGGCTGTCGCGTCCCGGTCGAGGGGTTGCTCCACGAGCTCCACGCCGAGTCCGGCGAGTGTTTCGATGTGCGCGGCAGCGGCGCTTTCCGGCCAGGCTTCGTTGGCGTCGACGCGCAGCGCCACCGCGGTGCCGACCCGTTCGCGCACCGAGGCGACGCGGTCGCGGTCCCTGTCGAAGGCCGCGCTCCCGACCTTCAACTTGAGCACGCGGAATCCAGCTGCGACGGCGCCTGCGGCTTCCTCGGCGGCGACATCCGGACGGTCCGAACCGAGCAGGAAACCGCTGGCAACGGTTGGTCGTGTCTCGGTGCCCAGTTCTGCCGCGAGCCGGGTCGCGAGGGGCATGCCGAGTTCCCTTGCCTCGAGATCCCGCAGGGCCCCGTCGAGAGCGGCGCGAGCGGCCGGGGCCGTCGCGAGATCCGGCGCGACGACCGAAAGGCCCGCTGCCACCGAGTCGATTTCCCGGCCCACGAGCCGGCGCACCGCCTCGGCGAGTGCCGCGCCGGCATGGTCCGCGCTTTCGAGTCCGAACCCCGGGAGGGGCAGGGCTTCGCCGAAGCCCGGTACGCCGCCGAAGGCTTCCAGTTCCAGCAACCATCCCTGGCGATCGGTCACGGTTCCGTGGGTCGTCCGAAGCGCCGCCCGCATGGGGACGGCGATCGGTGTCAGGCGGGCCGCACGGAGCTTCACGCGACCCAGCCCACGGCGAGGAGCACGGCGAAGACCAGCGCGAGTCGGGCGCTTTCTGCGACCAGCGGGTTCAGGGCGGCACCATCGGAGCGCCGACAGCGTTGGAGGAGGCGCAAGGCAAGCGGGAGTGATGCCAGGGGCAGCAGGGTTGCTGCTGGCGCGAGTTCGAAGAGAACGAGCAGGCCGCAACCCCCGTAGGCGGCGGCGAGAAGGCCCGCGATCTCGGCGCGGGCGCCTGCGGGCCCGAAACGCACCGCGAGCGTCTTCTTGCCGGCGGGCTGGTCGGTGGCAATGTCTCGCAGGTTGTTGATCGCGAGGGGGACGCTTGCCAGGACGCCGAGGAGAGCGGAAGTAGCCAGCACGGCCGGAGTCAGCGCTTCGGCCTGGACCCAGAAGGTGCCGCTGACGGCGAAGACTCCGAAGAAGAGGAAGACGGCGAGTTCGCCGAGGCCGTGGTAGCCGAGCGGGTAGGGTCCGCCGGTATAGGCGAGGCCGGCCGCGATGGAAGCGATGCCCACGGCGACGATCGGCCAGCCGCCGACCCAGGCGAGGTAGAACCCGGGAAGCAGCGCGGTGCCGAAGACCAGGAAGGCTCCCCGGCGCACCGCGGTGGCCGAGAGCCACCCGAGTTGGGTGACGCGCGGCGGTCCGAGACGGTCGGCCGTATCGGCACCCTTCTCGAAATCGAAGACGTCGTTCGCGAAGTTGGCGCCCACCTGCAGCAACAACGCGCCGAGCGCTGCTGCAAGCGCTGGAAGGGCCGCAGCGCGATCGTGTGCCGCGGCAAGCGCCGTTCCGACCACGACGGGGGAAACGGCCAACGGCAGTGTGCGCAAACGCGCCGCCGCCAGCCATCGCCCGGCGTGTCCGGGCAACGGGCGCGCCGTGTCTAGGGCCGCCACGGGAAGCGATCGAAGTCGGGCTGGCGCTTTTCCACGAAGGCGTCCCGTCCTTCCTGGGCCTCCTCGGTCATGTAGAAGAGGAGTGTCGCGTTGCCGGCGAGTTCCTGGATACCCGCCTGCCCGTCGCAGTCCGCGTTGAAGGCCGACTTGAGACAGCGAATCGCGAGGGGGCTGTGCCGAAGCATCTCGCGCGCCCATGCGACGCCGGTGGCTTCGAGTTCCGCGACGGGTACGACTTCGTTCACGAGACCCATCTCGAGGGCTTCCCGAGCGCCGTATTGTCGGCAGAGGTACCAGATTTCACGGGCCTTCTTCTGTCCGACGACCCGCGCCATGTAGGACGCGCCGAAACCCGCGTCGAACGAGCCGACCTTGGGTCCGGTCTGGCCGAACTTCGCGTTTTCAGCCGCGATGGTGAGGTCGCAGATGAGGTGGAGTACGTGGCCGCCCCCGATGGCGTAGCCGGACACGAGGGCCACGATGGGCTTGGGCAGGCTGCGGATCACGCGTTGCAGATCCAGGGCGTTGAGGCGCGGGATTCCCTCGTCGTCCACGTACCCGGCATCGCCGCGAACTTTCTGGTCTCCGCCCGAGCAGAAAGCGTGCTCGCCCTCGCCCGTGAAGAGGATGACGCCGATCGCCGAGTCTTCCCGGGCCCGGGAGAAGGCGTCGATCAGTTCGAAGAGGGTTCGGGGACGGAAGGCGTTCCGGACCTCGGGCCGGCAGATGGTGATCTTCGCGATGCCATCGGCGCTCTTCTCGAAGCGGATGTCGTCGTAGCTCTTTGCGGTTTTCCAGTCGACGGCTGTCATGTGTGCACTCCTCCATGCATCGGAACGGTGGTTGGGGTGGTGGCGGTGTCGCATGCGACTTCGCCGAGGAAGTCTCGTGCGATTCGAACGAACTCGCGTGGCGCCTCGATGTGGCAGGCGTGGCCCGCGCCGGGGATGACGTCGACCCGGGCATTGGGCAGCCGATTCGCCAACTGGTGAGCGATTGCGGTGAACTTGGTGTCTCCCGCGCCGGTCACGAGGCGGACCGGAGCGCGAATTCCGCCGAGCGCCGGGTGGAGTGCGGGTTGGGCACCCGTGCCCATGCCCCGCAGCGAATTGGCGAGGCCGTGGGGAAGGTTGCGGAGGCGCTGAGCCCGGGCGCGCCCCAGGGCTTCCCGCCCGAGGCGCTGCTGACTCGCGAACAGGGGAAGTTGCATCCAGGCATCGACGAAGGCTTCGACACCGTCGCGTTCGATACGCGCGGCTAGCGCTTCGTCCCGCCGCCGCCGCTCTTCCCGGGCATCCGGCTCCGAAATTCCGGCGCTCGCGCCGACCAGGAGTGCCGAGCGGACGCGCTCGGGTTGCCAGGCGGCAAGGGCCAGGGCCACCCGGCCGCCCATGGAGTAGCCGATCACGTGGGCGTCGCGGATCCC